>JANMTH010000257.1:0-10740 GCA_031390305.1 Thermoflexaceae bacterium | reverse complement strand
CGCAGCTTGAAGGTGTAGGTCTTCTTGTCGGCCGAGATCTCCCAGCTTGCCGCGATGTCAGGCTTGATCTTCAGATCCTGGTCGATCATCACGAGGCCACCGAAGATCTCGACGACATATTCGCTCGTCGCGACATCACCGACCTGGATCGGGTCGAGGACGGTCTGCGGTTCCGAACCAGGGATCACGAGCGTGTTCCCTTCGCAGATCTTCGCCACCGAGCCGCTGCTCCGCGGCGTGGCATCCTTCGGCGCGTCTCCGCTCGCGGGCGTGCCGCCATCGTCGTCACCCCCGGATACGGCGAAGACCACGAAGACCACGCCGACCACGAGGATCAGGAAGGCGACAAAGCCCATCATCAGAGTCAGGGTCCGGTTCGTCATGCGTACACCATCGCGAAGGTTCTAGGGACGATGACGGCTCCCGGACGCGCGACTCTCCGGGCCGTCGAGTGCTGCAAAGAGTACACGGCGGCCACCCCGCCGGAAACAGCGCCTTGCCTCGCCGGTCCGCGCGCCTTTACACGCGCTTTCGTGTCTCCTCCCAGCGCTACCCCGCGACCAACAGGCCGAGCTCCCGAAGCTGCACGTCCTCGACCTCGCTCGGCGCCCCCATCAGCGGGTCCGCACCCGAAGAGGCCTTCGGGAAGGCGATCACGTCGCGGATGTTCTCCGTGCCTACCAGGCTCATGATCAGGCGGTCGATCCCGGCGCCCACACCGCCCATTGGCGGCGCACCGTATTCCAGCGCGTCGAGAATCACGCCGAAGCGGTCCTGCTGCTGCTCCGGCGTGTGCCCCATCAGGTTGAACACCAGCTCCTGATCGGCGCGGTTGCTGATCCGGATCGAGCCGCCGCCGATCTCCACGCCGTTCACCGTCAGGTCGTACTGATACGATCCCGCGCTCCCCGGGTCGCCAGCGGGCACGAGCTTCGATCGTTCCGATTCCGGGAAGCCGCAGAAGGGGTTGTGGGTCGCGTCCCAGCGCCCCTCATCGGAATGCCACTCCAGCAACGGAAAGCCGGTGACCCAGGCGAACGAGAGCACGTCCGGGTCCTTCAGCCCCATCCGGTCCCCGAGCGCGTCCCGGACCGCGAAGAGCGCCTTCGCCACCACCTCGGCCCGGTCGGCGACCATCACCACGAGGTCGCCATCGACAGCGCCAGTCCGCGCTCGGATGCCGGCCACCTCGTCCTCCGTCAGGAACTTGGCGATCGGCGACCGAAGCTCGGCCCCGGTGAAGCCGATGTAGGCCAGCCCCCTGGCCCCGCCGCCGCGGGCGATCTCCGTCAGCTCGTCGATCTCCTTGCGCGTCATATCCGCCCGCCCGGGCACGCGGATCGCCTTCACCTGTCCGCCCGATTGCAGCGCCGATGCGAACACCTGGAAGCTCGAACCGGCCACCGCCGGAGCGACATCCACGAACTCCAGCCCGTAGCGGAGGTCCGGCCGGTCGATACCGTACCGTTCCACGCAATCCGCGTAATCCAGCCGCGGGAACGGCGAGGCGGCGAGCTGGCCGCGCCCAAACTGGCGAGCGATGCCCGTGTACAGCTCCTCCACCAGGCCCATAACGTCTTCCTGGTCAACGAAGCTCATCTCCAGGTCGAGCTGGGTGTGCTCGGCAACACGGTTCGCGCGTGTGTCCTCGTCGCGGTAGCAGCGGGCGATCTGGAAGTAGCGCTCGATCCCACCCACCATCAGCAGCTCCTTCAGGATCTGCGGCGATTGGGGCAGGGCGAAGAAATGCCCGGGCTTCTGGCGCGAGGGCACCAGGAAGTCCCGCGCCCCCTCCGGCGTCGACTTGATCAGCGTCGGCGTCTCGACTTCGATGAATCCACGGTCGCTGAGGAAGTTCCGCATGTAGCGCACCACCTCGTGACGAAGGCGGATGACTTCCGCCACCTCCGGCCGCCGGAGGTCGAGGTAGCGGTACTTCAGCCGCAGCGTCTCATCCACCTCGACGGGCTCGTTGATGTAGAACGGAGGCGTCTGCGATTCGCTCAAAACGCGACAGGAAGACGGCGTTACCTCCACCGCTCCCGTGACCATGTTCGGATTCACCGTCGCCTCGGCACGAAGCCGCACCGTGCCCTCGACGGCGAGGCACCACTCCGTGCGGGCACGGTGGGCCGCCTCGTGGCTCTCCGCGTTCTCCGGGCTGAAAACCACCTGCACGATCCCGCGTGAATCCCGAAGATCGAGAAAGATGAGGCCACCGTGGTCGCGGCGGCGATGCACCCAGCCCGCCAGCCGCACAGTCTTCCCCTCATCGGCGGGGCGCAGATCACCGCAATACGTGTCCTTGAGCATGCATCCGAGTGTACCGGCCGCGGGCCTTGGCCGCTGGCCAGACGCGTCAGACGGCGCTCAACCTGGCGGGGCGCTCCGGCAGCGTTCCACGTGCGCGACGATCGCTCGGGCGGCGTCGGCAGGCTCCAGGTCATCGACCGCGAGGTGCAGCGTGTTCGCGTGGGGCGGCACGTACATCCTCACGCGCTTGACGAACTCGTCGAGCGCCTCGCCATCGACCCACTTCATCCGCTCACGCCGAGCGGGCGTGACCATCCGCCGCCGGTGTTCGGGAAGGCCGCAGGAGAGCGCCACGGGCACGAACAACGATTCACGCGCCTCGGCGATGCCCCGGATCCGGTCGAAGATGGCCACATCCTCCGCCACATCGGCCACCACGTTCGTCAAAATGAAACCCGCTTCCGGCTCAGCAAGCTCGGCGACCGCCTGCAGCACCGTCTCCCGGATAACGGCCACAAGCTCCCAGGCACGCGCTGGAATCGGCGCCAGGCCGTCCGCCCCGAGCACCACAAACACCGGGTTGTTTACCAGGTGGTTGTCGATCAGCCGGGCGCCGGTGAGCCGCGCGATCTCCTTGCCGATCGTGTACTTGCCCACGCCCGGATAGCCGAGGAGATAGAGGAACGTTCCGTTCACTCCCCCCGCGCCCCCGCGAACTCCTCGGCGTAGGCCACTTCCACCGCTGCGGCGACCCGCCGCTGGAACCGCTCGTAGGCCGCCACAAGCTGCTCACCTTCGGGTGTTAGCGCCGTGTGGCCACCGCCGGCGCCCCCCACCTCCGAACTGACGAGCGGAAACCCGGCGTTCGCCTCCAACTCCTTCACTTTGCCCCATGCCCGCCGGTAGGAGAGCTTCAGCGCGCTCGCCGCCTTCGCCAACGAGCCCGTCTCCCGGACAAGGAGAAGCAGCCGCATACGATAATCCGACATCACGACCTGTCCGTCGCGCTCCAACCAGAGCTTCTGCCGCGGCGCCGCGCCTTCCACGCCGCGAAGCCTACCACGCCGGAGGAGGATAGCTCCGCCCAGGGAACGACCGTGGTTCCGCCGTTCGGCCGGTGCGCCGGCCCAGGGGCGGAACCATCACGCCGCCGCGCCGCTATGCCAGCTTGACCGCCACCAGCAGCAGAGCAGCCGGGACCTTCGCCAGCTCGGCCTCATCCACCGCGGGGCCGAGGCCTTCCTCGTCCTCATCCCCGTCCTCGATGAAAGTCTCGTCGGCCTCCACAGCGAGCCGGTCGAGAGCGGTCTCGTAGCGCTCCGAGGTCTCGAACTCCTGGAGATCGACCACCCCCAGACCGTTCGAACCGAGCGCACCGATGAGGTCGCCGAGCGTCCAGCCGACCTCATCGGTCTCGACGTTGTCCTCCGTCGGGACATCGAGTTCCTCGGGCACGTCTGCAACGCCGGGCGTCTCGTCTTCTTCGTCACCTTCCTCGTCCGACTCGCCGCCGGAATCGTCGCCGAGGCCGCCGAAGTACGAGGTGGCGGCGACCAGCTCTCCGTTCTCCCCCGCCTCGAAGACGTACGAGAACGGGTGCTCGTCGTAAATCACCAGCTTGCCGCCCGGAGGGAGCAGCGCGGCGACGCCCTCCGCCCAGGATTCGAAGCTCGCGATCCAGTCCATCGCCCCCCAACTGCTGTAGACGAGGTCGAACGTCCGCGTATCGCAAAACTCCGCCGAAAGCCGGGCCGGCGTCTCTTCGACAAACTCGATCGTCAGCCCTGCCGCTTCGGCGAGGGCGGCCGAGCCGCCATCATCGCCGGCCTCGGTCACGATCGCGCCCATGTTCACCAGCGAGAGGCCCTCTTCCGTACAGCCGAAGGTCAGGTGGAGGACGCGCTTACCCTTCAGGTCGCCGAGCGCCCCCAGTTCGTCCTCCGAGAAGATGATGCCGCCGTTCGCATAGAACGCCGGGTCCACCTCGTCGCCATCGTCGAAGTTCTCGTCGTCGAATTCGTTGACTACAAGGGTTGGTTCGTCAGGCATGATTCTGTCCTTCCTTCACTGGGAGCGAATGGGCTACCGGGAGCCGTTGAGGCTGCTCCGGGAACTCTGGAACGACATCACGTGTGCGTAGTCGTTGATCGTCAGCAGCTCGCGCCGCGTATCCGCCGCCCGCACCACCGTAATCGATGTGTGATGAACGGAAACGAGGTGGTCGTAGCCGGAGCGCATAAGGTGGCTGAGGTAGCCGTTGATCACCCCGCCGTGGCAGGCAACCACAACCCGCCGGCCGATGTTCGCCGCCACGATCCGGTCGATGGCGGCCACGATGCGAGCCTTGAACGCCTCCACGTCTTCGCTCAAGGGGTAGGCCGAATGCTTCCGCGTCGCCGAGACTTCTCGATAGATCTCCACCAGTTCGTCCCGCGAGAAGATGTCCAGCAGGCCCTTCTCCTGCGGCGCGTTCCGCCAGAGGTCGATCTCGCTGAGGTCCGGCTCGACGATCGGCGTTAGCCCGTGATGCCGCGCGACCTCTTTCGCCGTGTTGTGGGCGCGCGAAAGCGGGCTACAGTACACGGCCCCGAGCCGTGCCGGCGCCAGCCGTTCGCCGACGGCCCGCGCCTGTTGCCAGCCCAGCTCGGAAAGCGGTGCGTCCAAGGCCTCGCCCAGGGGGATGTTCTCACGGAACTGCTGCTCGCCGTGCCGCACCAGCAACAGCTCGCACATCCCGTCGAAGGACTCGACGAAGGGATTCTCCAGGTCGATCGTGCGTATCCGCTTGGTCGTGGTCATCCGAGGGTTACTCCAGGCATGGCGACCGCCGCCAGGTTGGGCTCGACCTTCGATACGTAGGCGGAGGCGTGAGTCAGCGCGGTCAGCCCCTTCACCAGGTCCTCCACGTCGCGCTGGTCCATCTCTACGAGGATCCGGCGCAGGAAGATATCGCCCCCCCGCTCCATTCGCGTACAGGCCTGCTCGCCGGCGTCGGTCAGGTGGTTGCGCACCAGCCGCCGGTCCGATTCGTCGTCCACGCGGCGGACAAGGTCCAGCTTCACGAGGCGGTCGACGATGCCCGAGATCGTCGGTGGCGTCACGGAAAGGCGCCCGGCGAGTTCCCCCGCGGTGACGCCGGGCGCCTCCCGCACCAGGAACATCACGCGTAGCTGCGCCGTCGTCAGCCCGAGCTCGGCCCATGCCCGGAACCGCAGCGGGTCGAAGATCGCGAACGCCTCGCCGAGGCTGCGAATCGCCCGGTCGAGCGCATGTTCTGAAACGGCCGGTGTTTCGGGCACGCCCCAAGATACCATCGAACCCGCGTCCGCGAACACTCCCGCGGGCGCGCGCATCCGCGCCCGCCGTGGGACACTGAGCCCGTGCAGCTCGACCTCGACCCCGGCCTCGCTAACCTCGGCAACCCACGTCTCGTCCGCGCCATCCTCGGCGAGATGAACGGAGGGGCGATCCCGTTCGAGCGCTTCATGGAGCTGGCGCTCTACCATCCCGAGTTCGGCTACTACCGCCAGCCAGGCCGCATCGGGCCAGGTGGCGACTTCCTGACCAGCCCGCACATCCACCCGATGTTCGGATGGGCCGTGGCTGGCTGGTGCCACCACGTTTGGCTCTCCCTCGGCTCGCCCCACCCGTTCACCATCTTCGAACCCGGAGCCGGCGACGGCACGCTCGCCCAAACGGTCCTCGATTGGGCCGAAGGGCGAGACCAGGCTTTCCGCGCGGCTATCCGTTATGTAGCTATCGAATCCAACAGTTCGGGCTCAGATTCGCGCGTCGAGTGGGCGAACCCGCCCGTCCCGCCCGCCGAGGCGGGCATCGTCCTCGCCAACGAACTGTTCGACGCCTTCCCCGTCCGCCTCCTCGACGGCACGCCGCGGGGGCCGATCGAAGTGTTCGTCGCCTGGGACGGTGAGCGCTTCGTCGAAGCGCCGGGCGGTGTCGTCACCCTCGACGACGCACCGGAAACGGGGCGCTTCGAGGTCAATCAGCGCGCCTATCCAGCGATGCGGTCGCTCTGCCAGCTCGTCGGCCGGGGCGCCATCCTCGTCTTCGATTACGGGTACCCCCAGGAGGAGCTCTGGGCGCCGTGGCGGACCACCGGGACGCTCCTCTGTTTCTACCGCCACACCGCCCACGAAGACCCGTACATCCACATCGGCGAACAGGACATGACCACACACGTCAACTTCTCGGAGCTGGCGGCGGCGGCCGAAAACGAAGGCCTGACCGTCCGCGGCCCCGTCAGCCAGGGCCTCTTCCTCCTCTCCATGGGCCTCGGAGCCGTGGTAGAGTCGGCGCGAACCGACATGGCGGAGTACTTCGCGCGCCGCCGGGCACTGGAGACACTGACAGATAGCGCCGGACTCGGCCGGATCCGCGTCCTCGCCGCTACCCGTGGGCTGGAAGGTCCCCTTCCGGGCTTCGATGAGTGACGACGGTCCAGGGCCCGACCCCACCATCCGCGCCGAGCCGATAGCCCCGGGCGAACTGGCGCCGCCATTCGATCTGCCCGCGATGACGTCCGAGGGCGCCGAGGTCCGCGTCGCGGTGCCGGGCGACCTCGCGGCCGGGCCGATCCTCCTCCTCTTCTACCAGGATGACGGCATGCCGATCTGCACGAACGAACTCAAAGTCTTCGCCCAGGAGCACGAAATCCTGGCCGAGGCCGGCATCCAGGTCTTCGGGATCAACACCGGCGGCCTCGGCTCCCACGCCCGTTTCCAGGAGCGCGACCACTTCCCCTTCCCGTTGATCAGCGACTTCTTCGGTGAAGCGGTGAAGCCGTACGGGCTTTGGGACAGCCATGAACGGAAGTCACGCCGCGCCCTCGTCGTCATCGGCCAGGACGGCCGCGTCCAGTACGTCCAGCCGCACTACAACCCCGGCAACGTGAACGCCCTTGTAGAGCTGTTCGAGGCCCTCGGCCTGGTTTAAGCGGACTGAAGTTCGGCGAGGAGGTTGTCGAGGACCTGGTCCGACGTATGAAGCGCAGCCCGGATCAGCCGGTAGAGGTCAGCGACCGCTCCCGCGAACGGCAACTCGCCAGGATCGCTCTCCTCAGCCCAGGTCGTGAAACTCTCGACCTCAAACCCACTCGGGTCGAGAAGCCGCAGAACGAAGGGCGCCTGGCCATCGTGGTCCTCGCTTTCAAGAATCACGGAACCTCCACCACCACCGTAAGCGAAGGCTCCCGGCATGTCCGTCGGCTGCCACGTAATCTCGCCGGTGGCCGTCTTCGCCCGCAACGCCTCGACCAGCCGGGTCACGCGATCCTCAGTTTCCGTCTGTGTGGCCATGGCCTAAGTATACCCCTTTAGCCGGCCGAGTAGCTCGGCTGCAAGAGCGGTTGCCTTCGACACCGCGCCACGCAACTGCTCCGTCGTCTCGGTGAGATCTCGCCCATCTCGAACCCTTGGCGGCTTGGCACTGGCCGTCAGCCTGATTGTGGAACGAAGGGCCGCCGACAGTTCAGGCGCAGTTTGAGAGGCGCCGAGTAGTCCGTCGGTCTCGGCCGCAACTTGTCGCCATCTCACGTTGTTGCGCCGCAGGCGTGCCAGGTCCCCCGTCGCCGCCGCCTCTTCCAGTTCCATCTCCAGTTGGGCCAGCTGGGGAAGCAGCACGAGGAGCTGGTTCACCGTCAGCCTCTGCTGCGTGTCGAGGATTGCCCGCCGAGCCGCCTCGACCGCGCCCTGCGTCCTCCGGATCTGCCAGATCGCAATCGAGAAGCCGCCGATCGAGATCGCCACCCCCAGCCACGTGCCTACCGTGTTCGCCACATCCACGCCCGCGACTATACCCATCTCCGCCCGGCCCCGTCCGCTCTGCTACGATCGCTCCCATGGCCGCCTACTCCGACCTCGTCATCGAGCACTTTCAGAACCCCCGCAACGCTGGTGAAATGGCGGACCCCGACGGCGAAGCGACCACCGCCAACCCCGTCTGCGGCGACCGCATGCGCGTCATGATCCGCGTCGCGGCTGGCCGCATCGCCGAGATGAAGTGG
This sequence comes from Thermoflexaceae bacterium, assembly GCA_031390305.1. Lineage (GTDB taxonomy): Bacteria > Chloroflexota > Dehalococcoidia > Tepidiformales > Tepidiformaceae > JANMTH01. Next base: position 2,465 of record JANMTH010000257.1, on the reverse strand, counting down.
CAAACCAGGGGCTGCCCTCCCGCCATCGCCACCAGCTCCTACGCCAGCGAACTCGTCCGCGGCTGGGAACTCCACGAAGTCGAGGGGCTCACGCGCGAGCAGCTCGCCGAGGGCATCGGCGGGCTCCCGAAGGACAAGATTCACTGCAGCGTCCTCGCGGCGGACGCCCTTCGCGCCGCGATTGCCGACTACCGGGCGCGCCATCCGTAACGCCCGCGCCGTTTCGCCCTAAGCCCGGCTCCCGCTATGATCCCCCCCGCCAGCTTTACCGCGCTGGCATGACTCGTGACCGGAGAGACCACACCGTGCCGATCGTCCCCTTTCTCATGAGCGCCAACGACGCCGGGCTTATCTCGGCACTGATCTTGATCTCGTCGTCGATCGTCCTCGGCATCCCGGTATTCGCGAGCCGGGGAATGGCTCAGCTCGCCTGGCTCGGCGCCGTCGGATTCGTCATCACCGTCGAGCTTGTGCTCATGGTCATCTTCGTCGTCCTCATCGCCAGGGGAACGATCAGCCCCGAGTTTTAACGGGCGCTGGAATCCTCCGCGCGAACCGTCCAACTTGGCCGCCGCCACGCCTCACAGCTCCGGCACCCGGGCATGGTGGCCAACCTCGATCTCGGCCACCACCTCAGGAATCGTCTGGGCGGCCGACGAGCGAAACGTCCGCAGCTTCTGTTCGAAGCGGGAGTTGATGAAGTAGTGGAGCCGCCAGAAGTCGAGAAGCTGGATATTCTGGCGCGGGTCGCCCATCGGATGACCGGGGTGCGTCATAGCGCCGAGCACGCCGTCGTGCCACCGCTCAATCGCCGCTGAAAACCGGGCGAGCGCTTCGATATCGCCCCTCGGGACGAGGACTCTGACCGCATACGGGGCACCGATCGCGGCCAGGCTGGCGGCGCTGATCGGCGTCACGCGACCGAACCGGGCCGGCGCGCCGACCTCCTTGAAACGCCGAATCACCTCCCAGTGAAAGAGCAGAAAGCCGTAGACCTTCGTCCCGCCGTTGTTTCGCGCGTGCCACCCGGCGTGCGGGTTGGCGAGCCCATCAAGGAACGCCTGCCAGCGCTTCGCCCCGGCGGGACGTGCCATCGCCAGTGCGGCGAGCGTTTCTAACTCTGCCTTCGTTGTTCCGTGCATGGCCCGCCTCGGCGCACGGCGGCCTCCAGGCCAGCCACCCGCGCGCGCCAGTGTCGTCCACAGCGGCCGATCTGTATGTGAACTGCTTCACACAACCCGGCCGCCAGACACAAGACAGACATCGAATGCACACAGCCCGTAGAATGCGCCCTCCGAGCAGCATTCGGGGAGGTAACGATGGGAAGACTCGACGGCAAGGTCGCAATCATCACCGGCGGCGCCAGCGGCATCGGCGCCGCCACGGCCCGCCTCTTCGTCGCCGAGGGCGCGAACGTCATGATCGCCGACCTCCAGGAAGAGGTCGCCGCCAGCCTCGCCGACGAGCTGGGGCCCCAGGCGAAAGCGCTTCGCACCAACGTCGCCCGCGAGGACGACATCGAGCGCCTCGTCCGCGCCACCGTCTCACGCTGGGACCGGGTGGACATCCTCTTCAACAACGCCGGCTTCGGCGGCGCCAACGGCTCACTCGAAGAGACCACCGTCGATGACTACGACCTGACGATGAACGTCCTCCTCAAGAGCGTCTTCCTCGGCATCAAGCACGCCGCGCCGATTATGAAGGCCCAGGGCAGCGGCAGCATCATCAACACCGCCAGCGTCTGCGCCTTCGAGGCGGGCATCGGCAACCACATCTACAGCGTAGCCAAGGCCGGCGTCGTCATGCTCACCAAGTCCGCCGCCATCGAGCTCGCCGAACAGAGCATTCGCGTCAACGCCATCTGCCCCGGTTACATCACGACGCCACTCGCGGCCGGCCGCCCGCGCGGCGAGAATGAGCCCGAACGCGTCGATATCGCCCTCGCACGGCTGCGCGACCGAAACAACGACAACCAGCCCCTCGCCCGCTCCGGCGAACCGGAGGACATCGCCCGCATGGCCCTCTTCCTCGCCAGCGATGATTCGCGGTGGGTTACCGGCCAGGCGCACGTCGTCGATGGCGGCCTCCTCGCCGGACGCCCCTGGCGTAAACTCTCACCCTGGATTCGCGACAAGCGAGAGATCACCCTCTACCGCCCGTGAAAACCGCCTCCGGGAACGCGCCGCTACGCACCGGTCAGGGCGCCAGCTTCACATCGCGCCGGAGATGTGCCGCCTCGTTCAGGCTGAGGACCGTCCGCACGCCGCTCCTCGCCGCCGCGAAGCGGTTGATGCTCGTGTAGTCCGGCTGGAAGAAGAAGACCTCGTTGAGCTTGAGCACATGCGAGCCCCAGGCGTTAATCACGCCCCCGTGGCAGACGATAGCGGCGCGCCTCCCCGGGTTCTCCTCCACGATCGCCTCGATCGTTTCGACAACGTAGCGCTGGAAGTCGAGCGGGTCGCCAG
>JANMTH010000255.1:0-2651 GCA_031390305.1 Thermoflexaceae bacterium | reverse complement strand
CCCTCTGGCCTACCGCCTCACGCCTACATCAGCGCTGCCGCCCAATCCTCGATCGCGTCTTCGTGGCCGTAGACGAGCTGCACCGTCAGTTCGTCGTAGCCCGCCGCGGCGAGCTGTTCCGCCCTCGCACGGACCTCGGCGGCGTCGCAGGTCATCGTCGCGGCGGCGAGCTGCGCGCCCGTGACGAAGGCCCGCTCGTCCTCGCGGATGAAGAGCAGATGGCCGCGATGGAGAGCCAGGTAGCGCGCGTCGGCCGGCTCGTAGCTCTCGTAAAGCGTGCGGTAGGCGGCGGCGTTCGCCTGCATCTCGGCAGGCAGGCGGGAGAAGTTCTCGATCATTCCGTGCCAGCTGACGGCGCCGGCGGGGCCCGCCTGGGCCAGCGCCCGAACGCTATCCGGCGTTTCGCCCGCGCCGAGGACGCAGCCCAGCGTGAACACCGTCTTCCGCAGCGAGGCCGGGTCACGGCCCACCACCGTGCAGGCGGCGTCCATCTCCGCCGCCTGGTGCAACGCCGAACCGACCGGGCCCATGAAGGTGATCCATCCGTCGGCCTTCTCGGCGGTCAGCGCCCTTCCCTTCGGCCCGAACGCCGAGACGTGCAGCTGCACCGGGTCGTCCACGTTCAGCATCCCGTTCTCCGGGTTCAGGAAGCCGATGGTGCGCGTCTTCCCCTCGGTCCTGAAGGGGGCCGTCTCGCCCCGTAGCATCGCTTGCACAACGTCGATGTACTCCGCCATTTCGCCCAGCTTCTGCGCGGGCAGGCCCATCGTGTTCCGGCCCGTGAAGCCCGTCCCGACGCCGAAGTCGATCCGCCCAGGGGCTATCCGGTTCAACGAAGCGAAGCAGTTCGCCGCCACGGGCGCGAGCCGGTTTGTCGGGATGAGGACGCCCGTACCGAGGCGGATGCGCGAGGTGTGCTCGGCGGCCAGGGCCATCGAGATGAAGACATCCGTATAGAGGAGCTGTGAGTCGTAGAACCAGGCCCGGCTGAACCCCAGCTCCTCCGCCCGCTTCACCGTCTTCCACGAATCCGGCGAAGGCGTCAGCGCGATCCCATACTCCATCTTTCGTTCGGCGGCCATGGCGTACTCCAGCGGCGCGGCAGCGCCCGCCGCATCCTACGCCGCCTATGGCCATGGGCGAAAGCACGTGTGTGCTGGTGATTGCGTCCAGGACTCCGCCGTCAGCCCTCGTTGTCACGCGCGCGGCGGAAAGCCCGCTGGAACGCAAGCACCGCCACAGCGACTCCGACGCCGGAGAGCCCCAACCCGGCGAACGTCAGGGCGCCTTCGAGCGCCCCCCGTGGATGGCCGACATGAAGCAGAACGATATCCAACATCGCTCAACCCTCCGCCCGCACCGGCGCCGCCCGCCGTTCGCGAGACCCTCTGCCGCGCCCCGCCGAAATGGCCGCAGCGACGAACCAGAACGCCGTCACCGTCGCCGCGTAGGCCACCGCGTTGTACATGAAGTGCAGCTGCGTATCGCTGATTCCAGTGACCCGGTCGCCGATCCCGGGACAGGGGCAACCTGAATTCTGGATGACGTTCGAGATGATCACCGTGTGCTCGATCACGTGCCACGTTTCGAGGCCCACCGCTCCGATGGCGAACACGGCGAACGCCCAGAGCGGGAGGCCCACTCCGACCTGCTTTCGCAGTGGCGAAACGAGCGCGATGAGCGCCAACAGGTAGAGCGAATTGAATCCGAGATGCAGCCACTCCTCAGTGCCATTCGGGTGGAAGAACCAGCCGAGCAGCCCGAGCGCATCCTCGTCCGCCACGCCGAAGACGTACACCTGGAAGAGCTGGATGACATGTTCGATCACGTGCACGCCCTGAATCGCCACGACGGCGGCGAACAATGGGAAGAAGATCCGTTGCATCGACATGGCTCCAGCCCTCAAGCCCGGTGGCGCGCGACGGTACGAAGAGAGTCGGCCAACCCTGGCCGGCTCTCCGTGCGGATGGTTCGGCTCAGATTGGGTCGCAGTGCGACTCGTTGGTGGCGAAGTTAATGGGGTCGCCGATCACCTTCGTCGGGACGATAGCGAAGGTCCCGAGCGCAAGGTTCTCGGTGATGTTCCCGAGGAAGCTCGCCCTAATGCGCAGCGGGCCCTGGCCCGAAAGGACGAAGCTGTCCGATATGGGCCCGTTGTACACGTCGGGTTCGGCGAGGGTATTCGTCGCCCGCTCGTGGTTGTTGTAGCTCCAGCGGTAGGAATTGCCATCCTGATCCACCGCCGTGCCCCGTGCCTTTCCGGTGAACATCAGGGTCGCGGTGCCATCCTGGTTGATCCGCTCCTTGATGACGAGGCTGTTCGTACCCGTGCCGGTGATCACCGCATCGTCCGGAATCGTGCTACAGGCGGCCCCGGTTATCACCCAATCGGTGGAGCCTTCGCTCGAAAAGATGACCCCTCCGCAGCCGCGTTGCTCAGCGGGCACTTGCGCGCATCGGCCCACACGCGCCACGGCGCCTGAAAGCGTGCCTGTGCGGCCAGGCGGCAGTTCTCGAACACCGTGAAGCCTGGGTAGATGGTGTTGCGCTGGTAGCTGCGGCCCAGGCCCGCGCGCGCGCGCCGCGGCTGGGTCCAGGCCGTGACATCCTGGCCCCGCAATTCCACGTGGCCCGACGAGGGTTCAATCTCG
>JANMTH010000618.1:0-4653 GCA_031390305.1 Thermoflexaceae bacterium | reverse complement strand
GCGACCGCCAACGCCTGATGGACTATCACATCGAACGCTTGAAGCACTTCCTCTTCAAGAAGGTGGACTATCGCAAGGAACAAAACCTCTACTTCTGGAAGGCGGAGCACCGCATCGGCATGGAGTGGAAAGACCCGGCTGTGAGCGAACCGCTCGCCATCCTCCTTGGCGGCGGCCGCGAGAAGATCGAGGCGGGTATGGATAAGCTCGCGGAGTTCCGTAAGCTCCAGCTGCACGACTACATCGAGAACCTGGCGAAGGCGACGTTCATCCGCGACAAGCATGCCCCCCGCCTCCAGGAGATTCTGGACTCCTGAAGTTCTCCCATCGACCCGACAACGAAGAAGGCCCACCGTTCGGTGGGCCTTCTCCGCGTGCGGCCGCCTGGGCGGTCATCCGCGGGGGATGACGGTGCGAACGCGGTTCGCGAAACGGGTCGCGGCGCGACCGCCGTTCGGCCCCTGTGCGGCGCGCCGCTCGGCTTTCGCCTGGGCAAGCACGCGCGCCTGTTCAGCGTGCCGAAACAGCTCCTTCGGCTCGGGGTCGCCCGGCAGGATCACCCGGACGCGCGACGTCGCTCGGATCAAGTCCGTCGAATAGTTGAACAACTCCGTTCCCTTTCTCTGCTGTGTCTTCCGCTTCATCGGTGCGATGAGGTTTCGTGTAGTGATGTTCAGTGGCGTAGTGCAGGCTCCTTGTTCCAGGAAATGCTCCGCTTGTCTACAGCGAGTACGTCCGCTGGAGAACGCGAAAGAGTACGTCGATCCGCTATCGGGTTCGACTATCGATGATCGAGAAATCGGGTGGTACGACAGGCGAACAAAAACGCCGTACCGCTCGGCGGTACGGCGTGGAAGCCGTGCGTGGCCGAGTTGGATTACCTCGCGGGGCGGGTAGCGATCTTCATGAGCATGTTCCAACTCCTGCGCGTAGTCGTCCCTGAGGACTTCTTCGACCGTAGCCGACCAGCGACACTGCTGTCAACACCTCGATCTGTGAAGCGTTCCACACAACGGAAGGCGAGGATCAGAGACTTCGCGTACGGGTGCTCGCCGTGCTACGCGGGGCGCCGTGCCGCCACCAGCGTGATGACGAGTGGACGCACGACGTACCCATCGAACTCCGCATCAACCAGCCGCGAGAGCTCGGCTACCAGCTCTTCGCCGCGCTGCCGCCCAAGCGACTCGGTGTTTGAATACGAACGCACAAGGTCTCCGTACTCTCCCGTCGAGTAGCGCTGGTCCCACGCGTACCGCCAGAGCCGAACGGCCTCGAACAGGCCGCTCGCCTCCACTTCGACGAATGCGGAAGGAACAATGTCGCGCCCCGCCAGCGGCGTGACCGCTTCATCCGGGTAGAACCGCCGGTAGATCGGCTGGCAGCGTTCGAAGAAGCCCCGGTCGGCCGCCGAGGACACCTGATTCGTGTCGATGATCGCCAGCGTGCCGCCCGGCCGGAGCAAGCCGTGGCAGCGCCCGAGCCTCGTTGTCCGGTCGAGCCAGTGAAACGCCGTCGCCGCCACGACGACATCGAAGGTCGCGGCCGGAAGCTCCGCTTCCTCGAAAGCCTGATTCACGACTCGCAGCCGAGGGTTCGCCGCGAACTTCCACCCAAGAAACGCCGCCAGTTTCGGGCCGAGTTCGACCGCAGTCACCCGCGCACCGGCGGCGAGCAGGGACGCCGTCGCCTTCCCCGTGCCCGCACCCACTTCGAGGACCTCGGGCTCGCGGCCCGCCCCGGCGTACCGCCAGAGGTCAGCGAAGAGCGGCTCCGGGTACGAGGGCCGCACACGGTCGTAGGTCGCGGCCACGGCGTCGAAGGCGCTCGCCCGCGGTTCCATACGCTCAGTCCTCGGGGACGGCTACGTCCGGCCCGATCAGGCCGTGCTTCGAAGAATACCGCTCCACCAGGACGATCATCCCGAAGAACGGGATGAAGGCGAGCGCCGCCCAGAGCGCCCAGATCGAGGGGACGATCGCCAGGAGGATGGCACACGCCGACGTGAACCCCATCCCGATGATCGAAAGGATGCGTCCGGCCAGGACCCAGGGAGTGACGGGTGTGTTCATCCGGCCCCATGGTCGCGCCTCTCCGGCGGCCGGTCTAGCGCCGCTCGAGCGCCGCCGCGACGCGTTCGCCTACCCCCACGCCGTGCTCCAGGGCGAGGTGCGCCCGGCCGCCAGTGAAAGCATCGCCGGTGAAGAAGAGCCCGCCGGTCTCGTAGGCGTGGACCGCGCGTTCATCGAGCGTGCCCTCGGGGAGCGCCTCCGCCCACCGCGTGACGTGGCTCCAGCGCGTCTCCCCGCTCCAGCCCTTTAGGAGGCCAAGCGCGCTCAGCTTCGCCTCGGCCGCCAGTGCCCCATCGCTGAGCGCCATCCGCGGGCGGCTCCAACTATCCGCCATTTGCGCGGTCAACATCCCGGCTCCCGCTGGCGCGTAACCAGGCTTCCGGTCTTCGAACGCGAGCCAGCTGATGGCGTGGCCGCGGTCGCTATTCACGAGCGCATAGCACCCGGCGGGGCCACCGCTCTCCCCGGCGTAGCCCCAGGTCACGCTGACGATCGCGCGGTAGCGGAGGCTCGGCGGTTGTCCCGCGGCGACAGTTGCCGGCAACCTCGTCGAGCCGTCGAGGATGGCCGCCGAGGCCGACCCGGGTGCGGCCAGGATCACGGCGGCGAACGGCCCCGCCTCGGCACCACGGGCGAGCGAAAGCGACCAGCCGTCACCCTCGCGGCTCAGGCCCGCGATCCCCGTGTTCAGGTGGACTGTTGCCCCGCTCGCTTCGTGGAGCAACCATGCCAGCTGAACGAGCCCGCGCCGGTAGACCCATTTCGGCTGGCCGTTCTGGGCCGGGTCGCCCTCGCCGATCGTCCCATCGGCCGCGAACGGCCGGACCTCGCCGGGTATGTCGATGAGGTCCCCCCTCGGCAGTTTGCGAAGGATGATCTCCTCCGAACCGGGCGTGTCCGTCCGCAAGAACTGTGCCCCGGTATCGAAGCGCACCGGGCCGCGCTCAACCGTCGCGACGCGGCCACCGATGGTCGCGGCCCGCTCGAAGACGGCCGCGCGCAGTCCCGCTCGCCGGAGGGCGTAGGCGGCGCCGAGGCCGCTCACGCCCGCGCCCACGATCGCGACTGACCGTTCGTGGATCATGCTCGGCATTCTCAGGCCGCATCCACACCGTGGCAACGCCGCGCGGCGGGCCTTGCCACTCCGCGTCTCACGCGACCGCCACGGGAACGTTCCGTAGCGACGTGGCGGCCAGGTTCGGGCGGATCCACAACATAACGCTCATGCAGATGATCCAGATAGGGAGTGAGATCAGCGGGGCCCACGCCAAGCCGAACAGCATGAGAAAGGCCACGAGGAAGCCAACCCAGGCGGTCCACGCCGGGAGAACCCGGGTTCGAATCACAGCCACGGAGATGACGGCAACGAGCGCCGCGTGGACGAGCGGGGCGGCGAGAAAGATCAATGCCAGCCCAATCCATGCGATCCGGCCGGCGTCGGCGGGGAGCACGTCGGCGTCCTTCCCAAACTGCGCGCTCAAGGGGAGAGCGGCCATGGCCGCCAACCCCACGATCAGAAGCCCGCTGACGACCACGAGGAGAGAGCCCGCCACGCCGGTAAGCTCCCGGAGTGTGCCAGTGGTCTCAATGCGACGAACGAGGACCGTGACGAACCAGCCGAAGGCGAGAACGCCCGCAATTGCCAGGTAGACGCCAATCAGCGTTCGAATCTGCTCGCTATTCTTGGAAATCTCCTCCGCGTACCTGGCGTTCGAGTCCTGCCCGCCGGGTGTTGCGATGAGCTCCAGGCCTCCGACCGGTATCAGAAAGAGGAGGACTGAGAGAATGCCGGCAATGGCTCCAGATCGCGCCATGTTCGAGCCCCCAAGAAGAAGATTGCGCGATTATTTACCTGTAGATGTAAGATGTCAAGCCCCGCTTCGAAGCCGCTCCAGGCGGAGTGCTCGCCGGGCCGACGTTGCGCCGAACGCCACGGCGACCAGCGCCAACGGTGCGAACCAAAGCAGTCCGTACCCGACAGCGCCTGACCCAGCAACACAGAGGAGAGCGCCAGTGGTCGAGCGCCAGGACGAGAGATAGAGACCCACAAACATTGCCGCCGCGCCAAACATTCCAACCATGACCCCGCCCAGCATGGCGTCGCCCATCCACGCCGACAGGACGAGAAGTAAAGAGGCAAAGAGAAGAACGGCGACCAAAAACGCCGACGTGATCCACGGCATCGGAGCGCACCGGCCCAATTCCACAGCGGCCTCGCCGCGCCGGCCCGCTTCCAACCGCCACGAGATGTCCGAGACAATGCCCCGCCCGAGGCGCCCTCCGACCTGGCAGGCTATCTCCCTGGCTGGCGTGCCCACCACCGTATAGTAAGAGGCGTGCTCGAACAGATCGCTCGCAACTTCGTCGCGTCGCATGTCACGCTCCTTCTCTCCGAGGCCTGCCGTGTAGGCCGCAGTCCAGCCCCGCGTGAGCAAATGCAGGGCGGTGAGCAACGGATTCACTGGCTACGAACCTGAGGCCGCGCTGACCCTGGCCAGCTGCGTTGTGTTGTCAGCCCCGGAGGCGAGTGCCACCCACGCAGCGCCGTTGAGTTCGTAGAGCCGTCGCCGCGGCCGCCGTTCCG
>JANMTH010000224.1:0-6076 GCA_031390305.1 Thermoflexaceae bacterium | reverse complement strand
GGCAGGACTTCCCGGCCTCCCGAACGGCTCATTCATTCGTCTTAGGACGGGAACGGAGAGCGGAGACCGATTCCGTTTCCAGGTTCAGCGTGAGGAGAGAAGGCCACGGCGTTGCGCCCAGAGCGCGGCCTGGGTGCGATCGGAGACACCGATCCGCTGGAAGACGTTGGTGAGGTGGGCTTTCACCGTCTTTTCGCTGATTCCCAACGCGCGCCCGATCTCCTTGTTGGCCATGCCGCTCGCGAGGAGGACGAGGACTTCGGTCTCACGCGGGGTTAAGTCCGAGGGCACGCGGGCTGTTTGGCGGGCGTTGACGATCGCCTGGGCGGCGCGTGGCGAGAGCGGTGATTCACCACGAGCGGCGGCGCGGATGCCGCGAAGGAGCTCTTCTGGCTCAGAATCCTTGAGCATGTAGCCGGTCGCTCCAGCGTCGATCGCGTCGAGAATTCGCTCGCGATCCGAGAACGAGGTGAGGACGATGACACGAGCGCCGAGGCCGAGCTGGAGGATCTGGCGGGTGGCTTCGACGCCATCCAGATCGGGCATCACGAGGTCCATCAGGACGACATCGGGCTGATGCTCGGCACAGGCGGCGACGGCTTCGCGGCCGCTTCCAACAGAGGCGATGAGATGGATATCAGGATAGTTCTGAAGGAACTGTCCGATCCCGATCCGGACGACCTCGTGATCGTCGGCAAGAACGACTTTGATCATTGTCTGGGCACTCGCATGGTCAAACGGACCCCTTGGTCTTTCCGTGAATCCAGAATGAGGCTTCCGCCCGATTCGCGCACGAGGGAATCGAGGAGATCGAGGCCGAGATGGCCCTCGCGCCGGCGTTGCTGGCGCTCGGCCGGATCGAAGCCGCGCCCGTTGTCGTGCACTTCGAGAACGAAGTGCGCGCGTTCTTCGGCGACCGTGACCTGGACGGAGCTGGCGTTGGCGTGCTCCTGGACGTTGCGGATGGCCTCGCGCGCCCCGCGGTAGAGGAGGCGTTCGACGTGTTCGGGGATGGAGATCCCGGGCGGAACCACGAGGTTGACCTCGATCTCCTTTGCCGCGAGCGGGGCGACAACATCGGAAAGGGCAGCTTCTAGTCCGGCCGTGCGAAGGTTCGGCGGGTAGAGATCGACGAGAAGTGATCGCAGCTCCTGGATGGTTCGCCGGGCGTGGGCGGAGGCCTGGCGGAGGGCGGCGTGATCGGCGGGAGGGATGGAATCCTTCAGCCGGTCGGCCGTCGCGGTAATCCGGTAGGCGTGGCCGACGAGGTCCTGGACGACGCCATCGTGGAGCTCGGAGGCGATGATCCGCCGTTCGCGGTCGGAGGATTCGATAGCCTGGTGGAGGAGCGTCTCTCGCTCACGCTGGCCGTGGCGCAGGCGGCTCGCGAGGGAGAAGGCGAGCGGAAGTTGGAGCAGTTCGAGGAGGACAAGGCCGGAGATGAGCGCGGGGAGGAAGGCGAGCCACTCGTCGTTGCTGTTGGCCGCGACCTCGCTGTAGGGCAGGTAGGCCTCGAAGAGGAACTTCTCACCGGATGCGCTATGAACGGGAAGGTAGACTTCCAGGAGCGTGCCGAACTCGCGGTCGAATCTCGTCTCGGCGTCTTCAGCCGAGTCTATGCCGGAGATGACGAGGTTCCCGTCGAAGGAGCGGAGGTCTTCTTCGTCGAGGGGGTACATTTCGCCGATCAGGCGCGGTTCGTCGGAATAAACGATCAACCCTTCCCGTGTCCAGAGCTTCACGCGGACGACCGAAGTGCTGAGGATGTGGCCGCGAACGACAGCGTCGAGGGCGGCGATGGCGGCGGGATCGCCGTCGAGGATGGAGTCCTGGAGTACGGGCTCGATGGCCGCGCGGCCGAGGATCTGGGTGAGGAGTTCGGCCTCCTGGATGGCCTGATCGGTGGCGGTGCGGCGGAGGACGAAGGCGGTACCGAGGGCGATGATCGCCATCGCGACAAGGCCGGCGATGGCGAAGCCGGTGACGGCCCTGGCGACCGAGACTTCGCCCCGGCCCCGGCCTGACCACGGCAGCCGGTAAGCGATCCGGTGCAGGAGCGCGCCGAAGTCCAGACTGGGCATACGCCGGTGAGCCGTTGCCTTTGCCACAGTGAGGAGTGTACGGCATGGCGAGAACCACGGCGGCGACCCCGCAGGCTCGCCACGAACGCGGCACGAACCGCTGACGGCGGCAAGCGGCGAAGTTGAGCAACCGGCGAATTCAGGGTAGTGTCCGGCAACGCCGCCATGACTGAAGCTGGCCCCTACCGCACTGTTGGGATCATCGGCGGCGGCACCGCCGGTTACCTTGCCGCGCTCGCGTTGCGAGCCCGGCTGCCGCGGCTTTCGGTGACCCTGATCGAATCGCCGGAGATCCCGATCATCGGTGTGGGAGAGGCGACCACGCCGCTCCTCGTGAAGTTCATGCACGGGTTCCTCGGCAAGGACATCGTCGATCTCTTCCATCGCGCCGATATCACCTGGAAGCTCGGGATCCGCTTCGAATGGGGGCTCCCGGGCGACTACTTCTTTAACTACGCCTTCCATCCGGGAGCGCTGCTGGAGGGGATCAACTACGACCGGGACGTAAACATCTACTCGCTTGGGTCGATGCTGATGACGGCGGACCGGGTGCCGATCGTCCACGATGGGCCAGCGTTCACGTCGTTGCTGGACAAGGTGCCGTTCGCCTACCACATCGACAACGAGAAGTTCGTCCGCTACCTGCGGGAGGAGGCGGTCGCGGACGGTGTCGCGCGGATCGAGCAGACCGTCCGCGAGGTGCGGACGACGGAGAACGGTGAGGAGGTTGACTGCGTGGTGACGGCGGACGGCGTCGAACGGCGCTTCGACCTCTACCTCGATTGCTCCGGGTTCCGTTCGGCGCTGCTGGAAGGGGCGATGAAGTCGGCGTACGTGCCGTACACGTCGAGCCTGTTCACGGACACGGCGGTAGTCGCGAACGTGCCGCATGGAGGCCACATCAAGCCGTATACGGTGGCCGAAACGATGGACGCGGGCTGGTGCTGGAACATCCCGACGGTCGAATCGGACCATCGTGGGTACGTTTTCTCTTCCGCTTTCATCGATGAGGCAACGGCAGCAGAGGAGATGCGGCGCAAGAATCCAGGGATGGGGGAGGTGGTTCGCACCGTCCACTTCCGATCGGGCCGCCACGAACACTTCTGGAAGGGGAACGTGGTGGCGATCGGGAACTCATACGGCTTCGTCGAGCCGCTGGAATCGACGGGCATCCACATGATTATCCACGAAATCAACCAGCTGACGCTGAACTTCCCGGCTTCGAAGGCGGACACGGCGGTCAAGCGGGTGGTCAACCGGAAGCTCAACGACCACTGGGACTCGATCCGCTGGTTCCTCGGCCTGCACTACCGCTTCAACCGGCGGCTGGATACGCCGTTCTGGCGGCACTGCCTGGCGGAGACCGACATCTCCGGCGCGGAGGAGCGGATCGCCGTCTTCCAGGAGCGGGCGCCGCTCACCTATCGCCAGTCGCTCTTCCACAAGCCGGAGGAGATCTTCAGCGATTTCGGCTACGACATCCTCTTGCTCGGACAGAAGGTGAACGCGCGATTCGTGGAGAACCAGGAGCCGCGGGCGTCGTTCGTCCAGCGCCGGACGGCGCTCCGCCAAGTCCGCGATAGCGCGATCAGCCACGCGGACGCGATCGCTATCCTGCGCAAGGCCCCGCCGGAGGTGCTGCGCGGGGTGATGACGAGCGAAGACACGTGGTGCACCTGGCCGTGAGCCGGCTGGCAGCTAAAGCGGGTTGCGGTGCCGGGCGGCGTTGGGGGAGCCAATTACGCGGGTAGCCTGGTGACGAATCGCTCGGCGATGAACCGGATAGCGTAACGCCCGGGGCTGTCGAAGGAGGCGATGCCGGGCCCGATCTCCGCCGCGCCGCCGCGGTAGCGTGAGAAACCGATCGCGAACCGGGTCACGTCGCGATCATCGTTGCTCAACTCCACCCGCCCATAGACGGTCGTCGAGCGCTGGCGGTCGGCGGAGACGACGACCAGCATCGCGCGCGGGTCCCGCAGCATCGCGTAGGTCTTCCCGCGGCCCTTCGTGGTCGTCGACCAGATTTCACCATCGAGGATGGCGAAGCCCACGTAGGCGGAGGCGACGCCGCCGTCCTTCGTCGGCCAGGCGATCGCTCCACCGTAGGCATGGACGATTTCGTGCGGCTCCCTGAGGATCGCCCATGCGTCATCGGGATCGCTGCTCACCCGCATCGGTGGCGCGGGCCGCGTTGCTGGCTCGCCCCGCTTTTCGGCAAGCCACCGTTCGACCTCGTCTTCGTTAACGAGGTGGTCGTCGCTGGTTACGCGCTGCTCGCTATCCACGGAAGATCTTCTTGTGGGTGAAGGTAACGAATCGCTCCGGGTTGAGGCGGACGACGTACTCGCGGCCGGGGCGGGCGGCGCGGACGCGCCCGGCGAGCTGCTCCTCGGTCATGCCATCCCGCCTTCCGACAGCCAGGAGGACGCGGATGAGCGAACGGAGGTCATCGACGAACTCCACGGTCCCGCGGACGGTCACGGCACCGACGCCGTCTCCGCCGTCAAAGACGACAGACACGCGGGAGTCGCGGCGCAATACGGGGACGGCTTCATCGCCGTCGAGGAGGAGGAGATAGGCGGCCCCGTTGAGCACCGCGTGCTTCACGTACGTCCCGCCCGGTGACCCGTCCGAGGCCACCCAGGAGAGGGTGCAGCCTTTCCCGGCCGTAATGAGCTCCCACGTCTCGGCTTCATCGAGCTGGTAGGCCTTCAGGTCCTCGACCGTAAAGACCTTCTCGCCGCTTGCGACCCGCTCGCGCTTGCGCTGAAGCCAGTACTCGACCTCTTCTTCGGTCGCTTCGATCCGGCGTTCCGGCGTTGCTGAGGTCACTCTCCACCTCCGTTTAAGGTTCGAACCCGGCAAGCGTTTCCGCTGAGCCGACAGGGCCAGTTGTGCCGGGCCGTCGCCAGTCGGCGGCGGGCTCGCCGTTACGGGCGAGCGCCGCGGCGGGCGCTCAACGGCGCCTCCACGCCCATGTAGTCCATCCCGAGGTTTCGGTAGTGCCGGTAGGTGATGAGCCCGTGCGCCGCGGCCTGGTGTGCATCCCGGAGCCTGCGTTCGAGGGGGCTGTCCATCCGGTTGCCCGTCGTCCCCGAGAGGTTGTGCACGTTGTCGACCACCACCCGCGCGGTCTGGGCCGCGTGGACGCACGCGAGCCGAGCCTTTCGCAGGGCTTCCCACGAGGGAAGGGCGTTGCCCTCCGGGGGAAGGGGACCGAGATCGGCCGCGAGCTCTTCCTGGGTTTGCAGGAGCCAGGCCCGCGCGGATTGGAGGGTCGCCTCCGCTTCGCCGAGGCGGTACTGCACCTCGGGGATGTCGCGCAGGAGCGTCCCGCTCGACTGCCAGGGCGACTTCTGCTGGGCGAGGTCCATGAAGGCGTTAATCGCCCCACGGGCTACACCGAGGGCCACCGCGGCCTTGTTGTAATCGACCTGCGTCGCATTCCGATAGGTGCTGTTCTTGTACGGCGGGAGCGGAGCGCGATAGCTCCCCGTGAGCCTGTCCGGCACGAAGACGTTCGTTGTTCGGATGTCGTGGCTTCCGCTGCCGCGCATCCCGGAAGTATTCCATGTATCGAGAATCTCAAATTCGCCCTTCGGTACGAGGAACGTCATGAAGTCGGCGGGGGTCGGCTCGATCCCGGCCGCCGTCTCCCGGGAACGGTCGTTCGGCGGCGTGACCCATGTCCAGGTGGCGTTGTGCGAACCGCTTCCAAAGCATGCCTGATGCGAGACCGTCCAGCCGCCTTCGACCTGCCGGGCATCGTAGAACGAACCGGGGCCCGGCGCGGCGGCACAACAGATAACGACTCCCCAATCGTCGTAGACCTCCTGAGCGCTTGCGGGGTCGAGGGTGCGCGACACGAGGCTATTAATTTCGGAGTTGATCTGGACGCACCAACCGACGGAGCCATCGATCGCGGCGGCGGCCTCGACGGCCTTGATCTGGTCCACTGGCTCGAGGTTTTCGCCTCACAGTTCGGCCGGGAGGGC
>JANMTH010000219.1:0-2244 GCA_031390305.1 Thermoflexaceae bacterium | reverse complement strand
CCGGTGCGAAGGCCGTGCCCGACGATCATCGGTTCGAGGTCGAAGTACTTGCGGCAGACCTGTTCGAAGGTGGGGATGAGTGGGGGGACATCGCAGCCGATGATGCAGGCGTGGATGTCCTCGGGCCGGAGGCGGCGGGTGAAGAGGAGGGTCATCAAGAGGACACCGTATTCGTCCGGCATCTTTTCGGCTTCGACGCCGATCCGCCAGGTGGAATGAAGGATCTCACCTTCAAAGAGGCCGACGTGGATGGAGGTGTTGCCGATATCCAGGGCGAGCAGCATGCCAGACCTCTGCGTGGGGCCCATTCCGGGTCCCCGTGCGGCGGAAAGCGTACACCACCGGCAAGGCGGCTGGCGATCGGGGGCATGCGAACCACGAAGGGCGAAGAGCACGAAGGCCACGAAGAACCTTCTTCGGAGTCCTTGGTCGCGTTCTACACAACTCACTTCGCGGCCGATGCGGCGCCCGCGCGGGTGCCGCACCGGCGATCAGGGAGCAGTATCCCATCAGCGGCGATTCAGCGCCGCCCGAATCTGGCCGAGCAACTCAGTGCCCATCTGGCGCCCGTTCGGGTATTGGTCGTTTCGATCCCAGCGCCAGGCGGCGACCATCGCAAGCATCAGGATCCGGCACTCGCGGAGGAGTTCTTGATCGGCGTCCGCGTAGTGTTCGCTCACTTCCTCGGGCGCATGGGCGATGTCGAACTCGACAGGCCCCCGGCAACAGGTCTCGAAATCTATGAACCGCAGCCCGTTCCCGCTCCTGAGCAGGTTGCCCGGGTGAGGCTCGCCGTGCAGCAACTGCTCGCCGGCGCGGCGGTCCTCGATCGCGCGCCTCAAGCTTCGCAATGTCGTGCCAAGAAGCTCACGGTCGGCGTCAGCAAGCTCCGGCGTGTGGTCGCGGCTCCCAACCAGCCCTTGAGCCTCCGCGACTCGGTCCGTGAAATGCGGGGCCCTGACATCGATCTGGCGCATGCCCGCATGTAGCCGTTCGAGCGCGTGTGTGTACTCGGCTGGTGCGATCTGCTGAGGCGACACAGGTTCCAGGTAGGTCCACATGTTCATGACGAAGCCGTCACGCACATAGACGCGTGGCTCGACTCGAGGTTCAAGCGCAGCCACCGGGCTATCGGTTTCAGCGAGCCTCCGAGCGACCTCGACTTCGAACGCCGCGCTCGCCTGAAGGGCGAGGGGCGCGACCCGAACAACGACGTCGCAAGGCATCAGGCGCAGTGTGAGCCGGTTCGAATTCTGAAGAACGACGGCGTCATCCGTCCTCAGCCCAAGCGTCGAGGCACTCGACTTCGCGGCAAGGACAGCGGACCGAAGGAGTGACGCGCGCATCGTGGTACTCTACGAGACGGCTTGCCGACGACGACGGCCGCGCCGTCAATCGGCCCGACGGGCGGCCCATCTCGCAGTGGTCGCGGCTGGCGATTTGGTGGCTGAACCACGAAGGCGACGAAGGACCTTCCTGAGGAGTCCTTCGTGGCCTTTGTGTCTTTGTGGTTTGGGCGGTTAGGCGCGGCTCTTGAGGAGGTCGCGGATCTCGCGGAGGAGGGCGACGTCTTCGGGTGTAGCCACGGCGGCCGGAGGTTCGAGACCGGACCGGCGGCGCTCATCAAGGATCTGCATCGGCTTGACGATGAGGAAGAAGACGCCGGCGGCGATCGAGATGAATCTCACGAGGGCCGTGATCACGGTGCCGATGCCGATACGAGCGTCGCCCAGATCGAAGCCGATCGAGTCGAAGCTTGGCTTGCCGAAGATGGCGGCGATGACCTGCATGATGACGTTATCGACGAGAGCGCCGATCACGGGCACGAAGGCGAGTGCCATGATCAGGCCGACGGCCGTCATGAGGACGTTGGGCTGGGCGATGAAGTCGCGGAACTCCTTAATCATTCCAGAATTCACGTGATATCTCCTGTTCGGGTTGGGCGCATCCTAGACCCGTGGCGTTCTCCGGCACAAGAGTCAACCGCTTCGGATGAACAGTTTTCAGGCGAAGAGGCGTTCCATCGGGTGAGCGTGCTCGTAGTCCCGCCGCGCGAGGCCGGCGGTGGCGGCGGCGATATCGACCCGAGAAACGGCCTGGGGTTCGCGGCAGTAAACGAAGGCCGCGGCGGAGTAATCATCGACGCAGTCGGGAGTTCCCAGGGCAACCACCCTCCCACGGAAGACGACCGACGGGCCGCCGATCACGGCAGCAGGCGCCTGAACCCTCGGGCCGCCGAGTTCG
>JANMTH010000199.1:0-3216 GCA_031390305.1 Thermoflexaceae bacterium | reverse complement strand
CGCCGTCGGCGGCCAGGACGAACTCATATTCGATGGCGGATCGCTCGTCTTCGACGCTCGCGGCAGCCTTCAGGCACGCGCCCGCCAGTTCGACACCCAGCTCCTCGTCGCCGACATCGACACCGACGCGGTCTCCCAACGGCGCCTGCACGACCCGCGCCGCCGCGTCGAGCTGCGCGGCCGGGATGTCGCGCCCCTGGTAGAACAGATCGACCTCGGCTGGTCGCCGCCGGCGCCAGCCTCACCGCTCCCGCCTTCGCTTGCCCAACCGATGGGGGACGCCGAGGAGGTCTGGAACGCGCTTGTCGTGGCGACACGGGACTACCTGGCGAAGACGGGCTTCCGCGAGGCCGTGATCAGCCTCTCCGGAGGGATCGATTCGAGCGTGGTAGCGGCCGTCGCCGTCGATGCGATTGGGCCGGCGAACGTGATCGGTGTCTCGATGCCGAGCCGCTATTCCAGCGGCCACAGCAAGGATGACGCGCGCGACCTCGCCGCCCGGCTTGGGATTCGCTACTTTTCGGTCCCGATCGAGCCGGCTCACGCGGCGATGCTGGGCATGCTCGCCGAAGCCTTCGAAGGGACGGAGCCCGGAACCGCCGAAGAGAACCTCCAGGCCCGCCAACGCGGCAACGTCTTGATGAGCCTTTCAAACAAGTTCGGCTGGATAGCGCTGACGACGGGCAACAAGAGCGAGATGGCGACCGGCTACGCGACCCTCTACGGCGACATGGCCGGCGGTTACGCCGTTCTGAAGGACGTCCCCAAGACCCTCGTCTACGAGATCTCGCGCTGGCGGAACGCCCAGCCCGGCGGGCCGGTGATCCCCGAAGCCGTGCTTACCAAGCCGCCCAGCGCCGAACTCCGCCCGGACCAGCTCGACCAGGACTCGCTGCCACCCTACGAGGTGCTGGACCCGATCCTCGAGGCCTATGTCGAGGACGACGCGACGGCCGACGAGATCGTGGCGATGGGCTTCGACGCCACGACCGTTCACCGGGTGATGGCGATGGTCGATAGGAACGAGTACAAGCGCCGCCAGGCCGCTCCCGGCGTCAAGATCACGCCGCGTGCCTTCGGCCGGGACCGCCGCTTCCCGCTCGCCTCTCGCTGGCCAACGGTCTAGCCACCGGGGCCGCCTACCGGACGTGATCGTGAGATTGCTCGCGGTCCATCGCCCGCAGGCCCCTGGCGATGAGCCAGAAGCGCTGGAGGGCGGTGATGTTGGCGAGGATGGCGAGCGGCCAGATGACGGCCGTCAGCCCATTGAAGAGCAGGCCCGCGCCGATCAGCGCGACTCGCTCCTGGCGGCGGAAAATGCCTTCCCGCATGGAGAGCCCCATCACCTCGGCCCGCGCCCGCATATAGCTCACGGCCACGCTCCCGAAGAGGGCCGCGTAGGTCATGGCCGCCTGCACCTGTTCGCCGCGTTCGGCGAAGTACCAGGCACAACCGGCCAGGAGGAGCGCTTCGCTCACCCGGTCGAGGACGGCATCGAAGACCGCGCCGAAGGGCGTCGCCTGCCCGGTGGCGCGGGCGACAGCCCCATCGACCATGTCGAGGGCGCTGAAGACGAGGTAGACGACGCCCGCCCAGAAGAGGTTGCCGGTCGCCACCAGCCAGGCCGCCGCACCGTTCCCGGCGAGCCCGAAGAGCGAGATCATGTTCGGCGTCAGCCCCGTCCGGGCGACGTTCCGGCCGAGGCTATCGCTAAAACCCTGGGGGAGCCGTTGGGGGAGGAAGTTCAGGCGCGGCACGCGGCCTATCGTACCGTGGCCGTGGCGCGGGCTTCCGCCCGCTCATCGACGACGAGGCCCATCTTGCTCGTACCCCAGCCCGTTCCGGCGCATGTATCGCAGATCCGGCTGTTGCCATCGATGAGGCCGCTGCCGAAACAGCTCGGGCAGAGCGCGTCAACGGTTAGTAGTCGCCAGCGTCCGCCGCCGTGTTTGAAGAACCTGGCTACGAAGGGATAGCCGTCCCTCCCCGTTTCCACGGAGTCATTGAGGAGCACCGTCGCTTCGGCCCGGTCACCGGCCCGCGCTATCACGACATCGCGAACGACGAAGCGGCCACGAGGCCGGGCGGAGAAATCGCCAGGGCCGTATGCGACGAGGAACGCAGCGAGGTCTGGGCCATCCGAGGCTCCACTGGGAGTGTCGGAGGGCTCGGCGGCGGAGGGCCAAAGGGCAACAAATTTCGCAATCGCGTCACCGAGCGACGGTTCGATCATCCGCGGCGAAGCCACGCGGGCACCTCGATTCCAGCCAGGCTGAGCGCGGCCGAGTAGCCGTCGGCGGCGGCGGGCGATGCGACCCGCAGATAGCGCCAACGAGGACGCCGCGATTGGTTCGCGATGGAACGTACCTGTCCACTCCTCATCGTTTGCAACACCACCTGGCGGAAGTTCTCCAGCAGGCAGCTCTCCTCTTCCCTCGAGAGTTCCGCATCAGCGGCGAAGCCGTCCATCCGGCGGACTGCCACGATCATAGCACTCGGCGAAGCGTACTCGCGGTCCACGTCGAATCCGGAGGCGCGTACCGCTTCGATCATTCTCAGGCCGAGCTCCGGTTCGGGGCTCACAGGGCCAATCCTCCGGCGTGAGCCGCCGCGACCGCCATCGCTCTACTCCGGTATCGGTACGAGGACCGATGCCGCCGCTTCCCGTGCCTGGGCGACCTTGCCATGCGCCCAGAGGAGGCGCTCGTAGTAGGCCATCACCTTGCGGGCGACGTTGTCCCAGCTGTACTCCGCCGCCTTCGCCCGCGCCCGTTCGCCCATAGCCGCGGCGAGCGTCTCGTTCCGGATCAGGCGGAGAATCTGGGCGGCGATGTCCTCTTCGTCGCGGACCCGTGCGAGGAGGCCATCATGTTCCGGCGTGACGATCGCGGCGAACGCCTCAATGTTGCTGGCGACCACGGGCAGGCCCGCCGCCATCGCCTCGGAGAGGACGAGGCCGAAGCTCTCGTTGCCGGTGTTCGGGCAGCAGAAGACGTGGGCGCTGGCGTGATACCGCGGCAGTTCGTGGTAGGGCACGTTCTCCCGGAACACGACATCCGGAAAGGCCTTCATAATGCTCTGGTACCGCCAAAAATCGCCCGCACCGACGATGATCAGGCGCGTGTTCGGCTCCTGTTCGCGAATCTTCAGGTAGGCGCGGAGGAGGTACGGCAACCCCTTGCGCGGTTCCGGACGGCCGATGAAGAGGATGTTCTT
>JANMTH010000187.1:0-1598 GCA_031390305.1 Thermoflexaceae bacterium | reverse complement strand
GAGTGGTACATGTGCGAACCGTTGTTCCGGAGCGTGAACTCGTAGGTGAACGTGCCGCCCGGTGGGATCGGGTCCTGGGTGACGTAGGGGACACCGTCCATACTGTTTGGCAGGCGGATGCCGTGCCAGTGAACGGCGGTGCTCTCGGTCAGGTTGTTCTTGACGTTGATCCGCACGGTGTCGCCCTCGGTCGCGCGGAGGGTTGGGCCGGGGATCATGTTGTTATACCCACGCCCTTTTTCGAACTGGCCGGGGGCCACTTCCCAGTTCACCTCGTCGATCGTGAGGTTCCAAACCTTCACACCGGCCTCCAGCGTCGGGGCGAGTTCGACCATGCCCTTGCCCTTCGTCAGCGGCGCGGACTGGTTCTTCAGGAAGTCCTCGACGCCCTTCTTGTGGCTGAGGTCCATCTTCGCGTGGTCGTCGGTCTGCACCGAGACCTGGCTGCCGCCGGGTGTGGCCTTGGGCTGGGGGGCGCCCGGGACGGGCGAAAGGGCGACGGTTGTCGGCGGCGCCGCCGGGTCGGAGGGGCTACAGGCCGCGGCGATGATCGTGCCCGCCATCGGGATCGTGACGCCGACGACGCCGGCGCGTTTGAGGAAGCGCCGGCGGTTGATGACATCGGCGGAAGGAGCGGTGTCCTTGGTCATGGGTGGGGCCACCTCGTGTTTGGGTATCACGAGAACTGTCGCACGCGAGCGGCGATGGCTGAGCGGCCGAACGGGCCAGGTTCGAGGGCCAGAGGGTCATTTGTGACGGGTGTCACAAGGAGAGATCGGCGGGGCGTGTCAGGCGCGTGGCGCGTTGCGCCGCCGCGGGAGGATTAGGCGGAGCGTCGCGCCTCGCCCGCGCGCTGTCTGACAGCGTTTACGGACCAGACCTTGATACTGTTCGCGCTGACGACCGTTGGGCGCTCGCCCTGGCTCACGAGGATGCCGCGCTCGACGGCCTGGTAAACGGCGGCGCGAGTGACCCCGGCCGCCTGCGCCGCCGCCGCCACCGACAGCCATTCGTCCGCGAACGGGTCACCATCGGCCGGTTCCGGCCAGCTGAGGAAGCCTTGCCTGACGCCGAGCCGCCACTCCATGTCGAGCAAGGCCAGGAACAGGGGGCTTTCGACGGTCCGCGCCGTCGCTCGGCCCTGCTCGATAACCGGGTTGTCCGAAGAGTACGCCAGCTGGCAAAACTCCGCCCAGGGCATGCCACTGCTGAACCCATGGGCGGCCGCCGAGAGGTAGGTACATTCCGGCTCGGAGAGCCGTGTTAGGTCGAGCACGCGCCCATCGACGCGGGTATAGGTCGTGAACGCCATGGGTGGCTCCCAATTCTTCGTAGTAAGCATATGCTAACAGGTTCCCTATTCGAGGTTGCGCCGGGGACTACGGTGGCAGCTGGGGCCAGAGTTCGGCGATGCCCGCCACCTTGAAGCGGATCTGTGTCTGGGAGAACCGGGATTGCGCCCAACGCACTACGTCAAGGAAGGCCGGGAGGGCGAACCACGTTTCGATGCCGGCTTCGAAGGTGAAAACAGGCTCCGTTACCGTCTCGCCGTCGGGTGAGACCCACGAACCGAGGTGCGGGCCGAGGCGAGTGCTACC
>JANMTH010000176.1:0-3946 GCA_031390305.1 Thermoflexaceae bacterium | reverse complement strand
CGAACTGCGGGTCGTCGCCGATACGCCGGAGGTGCACAACCTCGTCGTCTGCACGCTCTGTTCGTGCTATCCGTGGGCTGTGATGGGGCTGCCGCCGACCTGGTACAAGATGCCGCCCTACCGTTCGCGGGCCGTCCTCGAACCACGGAAGCTGCTGGCGGAGATGGGCTGGGCGATCCCGCCGGAGCGCGAGATCCACGTCTGGGATAGCAGCGCGGAGTTGCGCTACATGGTGTTGCCGATGCCGCCCGCCGGGTACGAATCGCAGGCCGAAGATTCGCTGGCGGCGCTCGTCACGCGGGATGCACTGATCGGGGTCGAGCCTGTTGCCCCCCTGGTACGGCCGTGACCGCGTTCGAACCACGGCGCAACCTCGTCCGCCGCGAGATCGATGGCAAGACGGTGAACGTCGCCCGGTTTCGGGGCAGCCTCTTCTTCTGCCAGAACGCCTGCTGCTGTGGCCGCGAAGACCTGAAGAACGCGCCCGTGCCGGCCGAGCTGTATCACGAGGAGTGGATGCGCCGGCGGCTTCGCAACTACGTCCACCTCAGCTCGGGCGGTTGTCTGGGGCCCTGCGCGCTGGCGAACGTGGCACTGCTCGTGTTCGATGGGCGCTCGCTCTGGTTCCATTCGATGAACGGCGCGGAAACGGTAGTCGCGCTCTTCGACTACATCGAGTCGCTGCTGGGAGACGGGGGCTACCGGGAGCCGGACGGTGCGCTGTGCGAGCACGTGTTCACGGCGCACACCTGGGAGCCGCGGCCCGACGGCCAGGAGGTCGATGACATCCGGAGCTGGCGGGGGCGGGAGGCGCGCCCCGACCCGGCGCCGGCCTGCGAACTCCCGGCCGAGGCGTTCGTGCCAGCCGACTACGGGTGTGAGCCGTTGGCAATGGCCGGCGGGGCCGTCGCCTCGGCCGTGGCGGCGATGGAGGGCGGGGCGGCGCTTCCACGCAAGAACGGCGAACTCGTCTTCGAACAACCGTGGCACGGGCGGGCGTTCGGCCTGGCCGTCGGCCTCCACGAACGGGGGCTGTTCGAGTGGGAGACGTTTCGCCAGCGGCTCATCGCCCATGTCGCGGAGGCCGAGCGGGCGGATGAGCCGTTCGACTACTACCGCTGCTGGCTGGCGGCACTGGAAGACGTGCTCGGCGGCATCGGCCTGACGGACGGCGCCGAACTGCGCGGGCGGGCGTACGAGTTCGAGTTCGGCGAACGCCAGGACGTCTACTGAGGCGAGCCGGGCGGGAACTGGACCTCGCGGCAAGCTGTTAGCGCCTGAGATCGAGGGCTGTGGCGAGAGCGAGGTCTAGCTCTGTGAGCCGAGCTGGCGAGAGCCGGCCGACGAAGGCACGTAGCTCCGATCGCGGCACCGAGGTCAACTCGTCGCAACGCAAGGCCGAAGCGTGCCTGAGTCCTTCAGATTCCCCGATGAGAACCTCGGTCTCCAGCCCGAGCCGCGAGCTGTAGACGGGAGCGCAGATCAATGTCTGATAGGTCGAGCGAATCAAGGCCGCGCGACTGACGACGCAGTAGATCCGGAATCGCCGTGGGTCGGCTGGCGGGGTGGTCCCGACGCGGTAGAGTTCACCGCGTTCCATGGACCAGGTCGTCCTCCGTGAACTCGTCGCCCAACGGGCCGACGGGATCCTCAGACTGGAGAGCGAGCGAGGCTTCAGCTTCTGCGTTGAACTCATCCGCGAATGCGTTCAGGATCGCGATATCGCGGGCGTCCCGTTCCGCCCGCTCTTTGCGGCCGATCTCCTCCCATGCGGCGCGCTCCAGAAACTCAGAGCGGGTGCCTTCGGACTTGCGGATACGGTCGATAGCCTCGATCAGGCCCGGGCTGAGTGTGACGGATGTCTTGACTTTCATACCACTACGGTAGGGAGCTAACGGCGCAAGTCAACGGTCGCCGATTGCCACGCTGCGACGGACCTACCGGTCGAAGGCGGGGATGACCTCTTTCGACCAGGCCGCCAGGGCGTCCCAATCCACCGGCGGGCGGATCGCGATGTTGACGCGAGCGGCGCCGGCTTCGGCGTACTGCGCTACCCGGTCGATCGCTTCCGCGGGCAGGCCAACCACCACGCCACGCGAGCGCATCCCCTCGGCCGTGGCGCCCCAGGTCTCCTGGAACTGCTTCTCGGCGCTCGCGAGGTGCCCCGGCGAGGCCGCCATGTGAAAGCTGAGGTTGACGTTCCGTTCGATCGAGGCGGGGTCGCGCCCTTCCTTTTCGCACCAGCTGTCGAGCACCCCGGAGAGCCGTTTGAACTCGTCTGGCGAGGTGTACGGCGTGTTCCAGCCGTCGGCGTGGCGGGCGGCGATCCGGAGCGTGCGTTTCTCGCCGTTTCCACCGACCCAGACGCGCGGCCGGGCCTGCACGGGCTTCGGGTTGCAGGCCGCGTTCGTCAACGTGTAGTACTTGCCGGCGAAGTCAGAACGGTCCTGCGTGGTGAGCAGCCGGACGACCTGAACGCCCTCTTCGAGGATGTCGAGCCGTTCCTTGATGGGGAGAAAGGGGATCCCGTAGGCGGTGTATTCGGGCACGTGCCAACCGGCGCCGAGGCCGATTTCGAGCCGACCGCCGCTGAGGTGGTCGATGGTGGAGAGGGCGTTCGCGAGCACGGCCGGATGACGGTAGTTCATGCCGAGGACGAGAACGCCGATGCGGACGTTCTCGGTTTCGCAGGCGATCGCGGCCATGCAGGTGGTCGCTTCGAAGCAGCTCCCGTTGCCGTCGATGGGCGGGGCCTCGTAGAAATGGTCCCAGACGTCGACCCAGTCGAAGCCGGCGGTATCGGCCCAGCGCCAGAGGCGGCGCATCTCCTCCATGGTGATGTTCTGCTGGCCGATGTGGAGTCCGAACTTCATGGTGTACCTCGTGTGACCCGGAGTGCGGCCATTCTGGGGGTTCGCGGCGGATCTCGCACGGCGGGCGGCGACGGAAACGCAAAGGATCCAGGGAACAATGGTTGAAGGGAGAACGGCTTGGTGGCCTGCTGGCCGAGTGTCGGCGATGGCGGGATGCCGTACGATGGCGGAACGCCACAAACCGAGGGTTGAGATGACCGACTGGATAGCCGAAGAGCACAAGTACCTGTTCCAGAACTACGGGCGGCAGCCCATCGTTCTCGAGCGTGGCGAAGGTACGCGTGCCTGGGATGTCGATGGTAAGGAGTACCTCGACTTCGTCGGCGGGATCGCCGTGAACATCCTCGGGCACGCCCACCCGGCGGTCGCCGCGGCCGTGGCCGAGCAATCGAAGACGCTGATCCACACGTCGAACCTCTACTACACGAAGCCGATGATCGAGCTGGCGAAGTTGCTGGTCGAGCACTCTTGCCTCGATCGGGTCTTCTTCTGTAACTCGGGCACGGAAGCGATTGAGGCGGCCGTCAAGCTCGCCCGGCGCTGGGGACACGACGCCAAGGGCGGCGCCTACGGGATCATCAGCACGGAGAACGGCTTTCACGGCCGCTCGATGGGCGCCCTCGCGGTGACCGGGACGGTGCGCTACCGGGAACCGTTCGGGCCGATGGTCCCGGGCGCCACAATCGTGCCCTGGGACGACCTGGAGGCGATTAAGGCGGCGACCGACGCGAACACGGTAGCCATCCTCCTGGAGCCGATCCAGGGCGAGGGCGGCGTGAACATGCCCGGCGATGGGTACCTCGAAGGCGTGCGGGCATGGTGTGATGAACGCGGGTTGCTCCTCATCTTCGACGAGATCCAGACGGGCATCGGGGGGACGGGGTCGCTGTTTGCCTACGAACAGTTCGGCGTCGAGCCGGACATCATGGCGCTCGCGAAGGGCCTGGCCGGGGGCGTGCCGATCGGCGCGTTGCTGGCGGGGGAGGAGATCGCCGCCCACTTCATCCCCGGAGACCACGGCACGACCTTCGGCGCGAACGCGCTGGCGACGGCGGCGGGGGTGGCGACGGTGA
>JANMTH010000145.1:0-4941 GCA_031390305.1 Thermoflexaceae bacterium | reverse complement strand
CCCCGGTGGGGCGCGGCTACGGGGCGGGGTTGGCGAACTTGACGCCGTTGAGGGCGCTGTCGCGGACGGAGCGTTGCTTCCTTGGCGAGGCGATGTAGCGGGTGGCGGCGAGGAGGGGGAGGATGGCCGCCTCGCCGGTGCTATTGGAGCGGTGCTCTTCGATCGCGGCGTGAGTGGTTTTGAGAACGTGGGCGAGGGCGATGAACTCGCCGTCGTCGGCTTCGACCGCTTCGTGGGCCATGGCGGCGAGGAGTTCGTGGTGTGGCCAGCCGTGTTCGCCCCAGGCACGGACGGCGCCCATGGCGTGGTCGAAATCACGGCGCTGGACGGCGGAGCGGTAGACGGCCGCCATTTCGGCGGGTGAGGCGGCGTGCACCGCCGGAAGCGAGTCGTCGGCACGGGCGCCGTCCGTGCTATCGAAGCGCTTCTGGTAGTTGATGAACCAGGCGTTGTGGTAGAGGTGGCGCAGGGCTTCGGGAGTGACACCGCGACGGAGGAGCTGGCGGGTGGCGTTGGCGTGGGTGAGGAGGTGGGTGATCTCGAGCCAGCCGCCTTCGTCCCAGACGCGCTCGTCGTGAGATGTCTCCCAATCGAGGTCCATACGGAGGAGGCGCTCGGAGGCTGCGAGCCCGAGTTCGCGGGCGATGAGATCGACGTGGACGCCGGCGCTGAGGGCGCCATGTACGGCCTCGAATGCGGCGTCGCCCTTGCCGAAGAGGACTTCGTTGCGGAAGCGGGCGGCATCGAACGAGGGACCGGGGCGGCGCTGAAGGCTGGCGAGGGCGGGAAGGCGCGCTTCGACGCCATGGAGCTGGGCGATGTACTTCCTCATTTCGGGCAGGCGGTCGTAGCGGGTAGCCCAGGCGATGGAGGGGACGAGGGAGGGAATGACGGTGCGCAGGCCATCCCAGCCGACCTGGGCGGCGAACTGGTGGGCCTTGAAGACGTAGATCGCCTGGTGGCCGAAGCCGAGGAAGTGGTCGCTGGCGGCGTTCACGAGCCAACGTGAGAGTTCGCTATCGGGCAGGCCGGCCTCGATAGCGCCGCGCAGCCACGATTCGGCGCCATCGACATCTTCGTCCTCGATCCGGCGGCGGAACTCGCTTTCGCCCTCGCGATCGGCGGTGGACGGCTCGGCGTGCGTGCGGAGGCGGTAGCGGCGGACCGGTTCGGAGGCCGACCAGAGGGCGCGGACGACGGGGATTGCGCCGTCCTTGCCGGGGTAGAACTCCGCGAAGCTGGCGCAATCGGCGATGACCGCGAGGGCGTGGCCCCAGCCGAACTCCTCGCGCTCGGCGTTGTGGAGCGCGCCCTGGCGCATCACTTCGGCGGGGCGCATGCCCAGGGCCATGAGGCGGGAGGCGTCTCGGGAGATGGCGCCGGTATCGAAGCTCTTCAGCCCCCTGGCAAGGCTTTCGAGGTGGCGGGCCATCTGTTCCTCGACGGGGGTATCCGTGAGATCGAGGCAGACACGGCCATCGACGATGGAAACGGGGTAGGAACGGACGTCTTCGGAACCACGGAGGATGCAGCGGCCGTCATCGAGGTTGAACTTCCAGTTGTGCCAGTCACAGGTGAGCGTGCCATCGCGAACGGTGCCCTGAGCGAGGGGGTAGCCCTGGTGTGGGCAACGGTTATCGACGGCGTAGAAGCGGTCTTCGATACGGAAGAGGGCTATCTGTTTGCCGGCGACACGGACGACCCTGGGACTGGCGCCGAGATCGCTCACTTCGGCGACGGGCGTTGCCGTTGTGGCGGACATGGCGGCTCCTTTGGCGGGGACGCTGGGGCTTGCGCGGCCCGTGGCGGGGGGTGATGCTGGCACGGTACTCCTTCAAGTGAACTTGAAGTCAAGGACTACGACCGGTGGAAACGCGAACCGCGGAAATGCTCACGATCGGCGAACTGGCGGCGCGGAGCGGGGTGGCGACCTCGGCGCTGCGCTATTACGAGTCGATCGGGCTCATTACGGCGGTGCGGACGCCGACGAATCAGCGGCGGTTCGGGCGGGCGACATTGCGTGCCGTGGCGCTCATCCGAATAGCGCAGGGACTGGGGTTGAGCCTGGAGGAGATCGCCGGGGCGCTGGCGACGATAGAGGCGCCGTCGCCGACACTGGCCGACTGGGAACGGCTCTCGGCGGCCTGGCGGGAGGGCCTGAGCGACCGGATCGAGCGGCTCACCATGCTTCGGGACGAACTGACCTCGTGTATCGGCTGTGGGTGTCTTTCGCTGGAACGGTGTGCGCTCTACAACCCGGGCGATCGTGCAGGGCGGCGGGGGAGCGGACCGCGCTACCTGATGGGTGATGTTGCGGAGGCGGCGGGGTAGGTCTGGCGGGGTTAGGCGCGGAGGTGGGGAAGGGAGAGCGGGGCGACGAATGGGCGCTCTGGAGTTGACGTGGGCTTGCCTTGCTCGGTTCGGGCGTCCGCGCCCGCTGAGGGGCGCGCCTACCCGGAGTAGGTGTGGCGGGTGGACCATCGTCCGGAATAGGCGCCCCGGTGGGGCGCGGCTACAAGACGTTGGTTCGGGCGTCCGCGCCCGCTGAGAGGTGCCTACCCGGGGTACGTACGGCGGGTGGACCATCGTCCGGAATAGGCGCCCCCGGTGGGGCGCGGCTACAAGAGGTTGGTTCGGGCGTCCGCGCCCGCTGAGGGGCGCGCCTACCCGGAGCGTCTACCCCGAGTACGTACGGCGGGTGGGCGATCGTCCGGAGTAGGCGCCCCCCGGTGGGGCGCGGCTACAAGATGTTGGTTCGGGCGCCCGCGCCCGCTGAGAGGCGCGCCTACCCCGAGCAACTACGGCGGGTGGGGATCGTCCGGAGTAGGCGCCATCGGTGGCCGCGGGTACACATGGGGGCGTGGAGCGCGTATCGTGCGGCGCGAACGGAGGGTGTGATGGCTGTTGATGCGCGGGTGACGATCGAGCGGATGGCGGAGGCGGCGAAGGCGTTGCTGGCGTCGCTCGGGCCGGAGCAGTGTACGCGGGCGAGCTTGCCCTTCGAAGTGGAGGGCGACCGGGTGCGCTGGCACTACACGCCGATGGTGCAATCGGGCCTGACGCTCCTGGAGATGGACGCGCGGCAGCGGCAGCTGGCCTTCGGGCTGGCGGCGACGGGGGTGAGTGTGGGCGGGTTCGCGACCGTCAGCGCGATCATCGGGCTGGAGAACACGCTCGACATGCGAGAGGGGTTTCGCAGCCGCTTCTGGGACGGAGTAGCCGGGGCAACGCGCGGGCGCGACCCGAATATGTACTTCACGACGATCTTTGGGGAGCCGGGTTCAGAGGCGTGGGGCTGGCGCTTCGGCGGCCATCACGTCTCGATCAACCACACGATCCGGGGTGGGCGACTGGCGGGCACGCCGGCCTTCTTCGGGGCGGACCCGGCCGATTCGCCTGGGATCGGCCAGATGCTACGTCCGCTGGGCCCGGAGGAGGATCTTGGCCGAGAACTCCTACACCTCTTGAGCGCGGAACAGCGGGCGCTGGCCGTGGTGGCGAAGGCGGCGCCGCTCGATATGGTGCAGGGGAACCGGCCGCGGGTGGAGGAAGGTGTGCTGCCGATCCCGCTCTGGGAATTGATGGCGCCGATGCCGGAGGCGAACGCCGAACGGCTGCGGACGATGAGCGAGCGGCGAGCGGCGGAGATCGGCCTCGGCGCGGGCGAACTGGAGGCGGTGCGCTACTTCGGGGCGAGGCCCGCCGGGCTACGGGCGGCGGCGATGGATGGCGGCCAGCGCGAAGCGTTGCGAGCGCTCATCGGCCAGTACACGCTGCGGTTACCGGATGAGGTGGCGAGCGCCGAAGCAGCGCGGGTGGCGGCGGCGTTCGAGGAGGTGCACTTCTGTTGGGCGGGGGGCCTCGAACGGGGCGAACCGCACTACTACCGGTTGCAGGGCCCGCGCTTTCTTGTGGAATACGACAACGTGCAGAACGGAGCGAACCACATTCATTCGGTGTGGCGCGACCCGGAGGGGGACTTCGGGCGGGACGTGCTGGCGGAGCATTACGCGGCGGCGCATTGAGGAGGTTGCTAACAAGGCGAACGATTTTTCGGGGTGTATGCGCCCCCGGTGGGGCGCGGCTACTGTGAACGTGTGGCGGATGAAGCGGAGCTGAGCGGCGTTACAGGGCCGTCCACCTTCTGGCAACGAGGAGGCTCCGCGCGGTCCACCTTCCCGGCACCGAAGCTCCACCAAATCGGCCCTGTTGAGGGTTCCATGGCGGCCGCTGGCGGCCTACGATGTGGGGAGCACGGAGTGAAAGACGATGTTGGGTTTCAGTTGGGGTGCGTTCTGTGTCTATCTCGCGGCATTGACCTTCATGGTATTGGGCGGGCTCTGGGGCCTGTTCGAAAGCCATCACCCGGCGTTCCTGGCGCCGATCCTGATGGGGCTGTTCTTCTTCTATCTCTGCTGGGAAGCGGTGGTGGGCGACGTGGATCCACCGACGCCTGGCCACAAGGGCCGGGGCTAGCGGCGGTAGGCCTGGGTGCTCTGGACGCGGAGACGCGGAGCGTGTGACACCGTCCTCTGGGTCTGATGGAGCCCGCTCAAGCGGGAAGCGGGCCGAATGAGCCATCGGCAGCGGGAAACTCATACTCGACTTCGGCAAACGAATCGACGGCGAAGACGTAGAGCAGGCGCATGACGCCTGAGCCTGTATTGCGCGCGTAGTGTGGGGCGTCGCCGGGGATGAAGACGGCTGAGCCTTCCGAGACCTCGTGCGTTTCGCCATCGACCGAGACGGTCCCGTGGCCGGCGAGGATGTAGTACACCTCGGGCTGAGTGTGGCGGTGTGGGCTGCCCGGGCCTGCGATGCAGGCGGGAGTTCGGCCACCCCCATCGTGAGTTCGGATGTCGGCGTGCGGTCGCCGCTGAAGAGCGTGCGCCAGGAGACGGCGCCGCGAACGGGGTCGTCCCAGCGCTCGAGTTCGCATTG
>JANMTH010000091.1:0-9625 GCA_031390305.1 Thermoflexaceae bacterium | reverse complement strand
CGCCTGCGAATCAGCGATGCCCAGTGCGGCTTCAAAGCGCTCAGCCGGAAGGCGGCGGCCGACCTCGTCCCGAGGATCGAGAACCGGATGTGGTTCTTCGATACCGAGCTGTTGATCCTCGCCCAGCGGCACGGCTACCGGATTCGCGAGCTGGCCGTGCGTTGGGACGAGGACCCGGATACGAAGGTGAAGATCCTGGGGACGGCGCTGGAGGATATCCGCGGTCTGGTGCGGATGCGGTTCTCCCGGAAATAGGGATGATCGCCCCCGCGGGCGGCGCTCGTTTGATGCACGCCACCGAAGCGGCTATAGAAGTCCTGATTGGACCCTTACGTTCCTTTGACCCCTCCGGGTGGGCGGTGGTATAACTCGCTCGCTACGGCTTTCACAAAGTCGCTCGCCCCGTGGGCGCGCGCCGCGAGCCGCGAACGAGGAGGAACGCAGACGTGGAGTTCGCCAATCTGCCGCATGACTTCGCCGAGACGCTGGAGCTGGTGTTCGTTGGCATCACGATCGTGCTCACGCTCGGCATCCTCGTGGCGTTCGGCCAATGGTGGCAAAAGTAGGGTGAGGAAGACGAATGGCTGTTGAGCAACCGGCACGCCCGAACCTGGCGGACAAGATCTACGACAAGATGTTCCACAACTATGTGTGGAAGTCGATCTTCCGCACGGGGTATCCCAACACGCCGCGAAACCAGATGCTCGTGGTCGCGACGAACGTCTTCCTCCACCTCCACCCGACGCGGATCCACCGCACCCACGTCAAGATCACGCACACCTACTGCCTCGGCGGCCTTTCGTTCTTCATGTTCCTGGGGCTGACGATCACGGGCATCCTGCTGATGTTCTACTACGTTCCGAGCGTGGACCGAGCGTATCTGGACATGCAGAACATCCAGACGAACGTCCAGTTCGGCCAGTTAATGAGAAACCTCCACCGCTGGATGGCCCACGCGATGGTCATCCTCGTCTTTCTGCATATGATGCGCGTTTTCTATACGGGGGCGTATAAACCGCCGCGCGAATTCAACTGGGTGGTCGGCGTCGTCCTCCTCGTCCTCACCTTCCTTCTGAGCTTCACCGGCTATCTCTTGCCGTGGGACCAGTTGGCCTTCTGGGCGATCACGGTCGGCACGAACATCGCTGGCTCGGCGCCAGTGTTGGGCCCCAAGTCGCGGTTCTGGCTCCTCGGCGGCCTTCAGGTTGGCCCCGACGCGCTCATCCGCTTTTACACGCTCCATGTCATCGGCCTTCCGTTGTTGGCAGCCATCTTCATGGCCATCCATTTTTGGCGGATCCGGCGTGACGGCGGCCTGGCGCGGCCGCTCTAGATTCAGGGACAGGGGAAAGGGACGGAGGGAATTCGAACATGGCAACAGCGGTAGTGGCACGGCCAGTCGCTCGCCCACAGGCACGCGCTCGCGACGAAGAAGTCCTCGTCTGGCCGGACCTCGTCTTCGTCGAATTCATCTCGGCCCTCCTCT
Source organism: Thermoflexaceae bacterium (assembly GCA_031390305.1). Lineage (GTDB taxonomy): Bacteria > Chloroflexota > Dehalococcoidia > Tepidiformales > Tepidiformaceae > JANMTH01. Next base: position 8,139 of record JANMTH010000091.1, on the reverse strand, counting down.
TCACGATCACGCTCTTCGTTCTCGCCCTCCTCGTGAACGCGCCGCTTCTGGACGAAGCGAACGCCGACGTGACGCCGAACCCATCGAAGGCGCCCTGGTATCTGCTCAACCTCCAAGAGCTGCTGCTGCACATGAACGCCGCCATGGCCGGCGTCATCATTCCCACGATCTGGCTCGGCGTTCTCGCGGCCTTCCCGTATTTCGACCGGGAGACGCAAGGCCAGGGAAAGTGGTTCGGGACGCCCCAGGCTGTGAAGATCACGGCCTGGGGGAGCCTCGTCGGCTTCGCCGGCACGTGGCTGCTCATTCTCTGGGATTCTGGCAAGCTCGCCTTCTTCCTGAACGACTGGTTCGGCTGGTCCGGCGGAGACCGTCTCCGCTTCCTCGAGAACGTCCGCGCTATCCAGAGCCAGGTGCCGTGGCCCACGTGGTCGACGAGCATTCCCTATCTGCCGTTCAACCTGAAGCTGCTTTCGAGCGACGCTGACGCCGGACAGGGCCCGACGCAGTTCCAGCACCTCAACTTCCCGGGGTGGATCGTCGAGCAGCAGATTCCGATCATGTTCATGGTCGGCCTCCCCTGCGTCATGATCTTCCTGATGTACAAGGCGGGCTGGGTGCAAACGCGGCGCGACGCCCTGTTGGCCCTCTTCAGCGGCTTCATCGGGGCCTATGGGGTGCTCACGCTGGTCGGCACCGCCTTCCGCGGAGCGGGCCAGGAACTGGTCTTCCCGTGGGAGCTCACAGTCAGCGAAGGCATCCCGGGGCAGGAGTAGAGGGAGACGATGGCACAGGTGGAACAGTCGAATCCCGGTGGCGCCCCAGTCGTGCGCCGGGTGGAACAGGCCAGGCAGGTCGAAGCGCGGAAGGTGGCTCGCCGTTCGTTCATGCGTGTCAGCGTGTTTGCGGGTCTGAGCCTCTTCGTCGGATCGCAGGTCGCCAGCTTCCTCGGGTTCTTCAACCTTCGGCACCCGCGTGGCTTCGGTGGAATCGTCAACGTGCCCGCGGCCGTCATCCCGAAGGCGGGTGAGGACCCCGCCCGCATCTCTGAAGCGAAGTGCTGGCTGGCGAACCTTTCTGGCGCTCAGGGCGATGTGCTCGGCGTCGGCGGCACGGGCGGGCTCCTTGCCCTGTACTGGAAGTGCCCACATCTCGGTTGCACGGTGCCCTGGAGCCCGGGCTTCAACGGCGCTCAGGTGAACTTCCCGGGGATCACGGGGTGGTTCCGCTGCCCCTGCCACGGATCGACCTACTCGCGGGCCGGGATCCGCGTATTCGGGCCGGCTCCACGGCCCCTGGACACGATGGCCATATCGACATCGACAGGCTCAATCGACATCAACACCGGCAAGATCACGTCTGGCGGGCCCGACAACCCGCTCCGGACGATCTCGTACAACGGCTAGGCGGAGGACTGGTTGAACACCCAGAAACAGATCGCCCTCATTGTCACGTTGTTCTTCGTGCTCGTCGGCGGTTGCGCGGCGTACACGGTCATCGACATTCCGATTCGTGCCGAGGACCAGATCGTCTGGCACCAGGAGCAGTCGATCGAACGCGGCGCGCTGCTGTTCGCCAACAACTGCCGCACCTGTCACGGGATTAAGGGACAGGGCGGCGTTGGCCTCCCCGTGAACACGGCAAATTTTCAGAATCAGGACCCGATCGTCCTCAGGAACAACCGCGCGCTGCTAGAGCGTACGCTCTACTGCGGCCGGGCGGGGACGGCGATGCCGGCGTGGCTGAACACGAACGGCGGATCGCTCAACGTCCGCCAGGTCGAGCACCTCATCAACCTCATCACGGCTCCGATGAGCGAAGAGGAGGAGGCCCTCCGCGAGGCCGATGGGACCGCCCTGAACAAGGGCTGGGAAGAGGCGATCCACTTCGCCGAGAATCTGAACCATGAGACCGTCGTCGTCGTCGGCGGCGAAACGCTCGCGACGATCGCCCGCGACCACGAACTCGGGGTCAAAGCGCTCCAGGACCTGAACGGGGGGATCGACCCCGACGCCACGATCAAGAAGGGCACGAAGGTCGAGCTGCCGACGGCCTCGGGCCGCACGAAGACGATCGAGTACAAGGTCCGAAAGGACCGCGAGACGCTGCGCAAAATCGCCGATGGCCAACTCGTTGGGGCACTGCTTCTCGCCGACCTCAACGGCATCGGCTACACGGTGGACGAGGACAAGCAGACGATGGTCCTCACGGCGACGGCGAAGAGCCAGCCATCGGGCCTCGTGCCCGGGGCCGAACTCGCGCTCCCGGCCGGCGTGCGGTACATCGTGAAGTCGGGCGACACGGTGGCCGCGATCGCCGCCAAGAACGGGATCTCCCCAGGCGACGTGACGACCGCCAACCCGAACCTCGTCTTCAAGGACCAGGCGAAGGGCGAGATCGATCACATCCGCCGGCTGAAGCTGGCCGCGAACCCGGTCTACGTCATGAGCGCCGGCGTGACGGCCGCGATCGTCGCCGAGATTCACGGGATAACGGTCGCCGACCTCGCCGCCGCAAACGGGCGAACGGTGGAGCAACTCGCGACCCTGACCGGGGAACTGAAGCTTCCCGCGAACGCCCAGTACTACATCCAGGCGGGCGACACGCTCGCCTCGGCCGCCGAGAGCCACCGGCTAACGGCGGACGCCCTGGCAAGCCTCAACGGGCTGAAGGGTACCGACATCATCACGCCGAACGTCGCCCTCACCCTGCCGAAGGTCGATAAGTTCCGGGTGAGCGGCCAGAGCCTTGCCGACATCGCGAAGACCTTTTCCAACGTGGAGGCCATAGACCTTGCGGAGGCCCAGAGTCCGCCTTCGCAGGCCAACTCGGTTTACGCCATCGGCACGCAGCTTATCCTCCCGCACGACGCCTGGGGAGCGGCGGCGCCGACGGCGAAGAACCCCGGCACGGCCTGTGTTGAGTACGCCGTTCCCTCAGGCGCCTTCGAGACGCTGCTCGGCAACACGACCGCGGTGGTGACGGCTCCGGCGACACAGTCGCGGACCGTCCTGATCGAGGGCAACGCAAACGACTGGACGGTGACGGCGGACGGTACGAAGCAGGCGCCGAACAAGGGTGTCGTAGCCATTGCGAAGGGCACCTCCGTGAAGTTCACGAACGTAGTAGGCATCCACACGATCACCCTGTCGCCCGGGGGGGTGAAGGACAGCGCGTTCACGGGCGTCAAGTCCACGGACATCCCGTTCAACGACGTGGGGACGTTCAAGATCCTCTGTGATATCCATCCTTCGATGCTGGCTACCGTCTTCGTACAGTAGGAAGCGTTCAGGCAACCTTCGGCGGGGGCCCACGGGCCCCCGTTTTGGTTTGACCGGCTCGAACGGGATGATAGGATCCCGTTCGCAATCATCCGGCCCGCCAGCCGCGCGGCAGGGCGGCGCCGGGGACCAGGAAGAGGGGAACGAATGGCAGCACAAACGGGTAAGCGCTATACCTGCCCGAAATGCGGGTCTGAATTCATCGTCACCAAGGGCGGTGACGGCGACATCATGTGCGGCGAGACGCCGCTCGAACTGAAGAAGTAGAGGCGATCGAGATGGCCGTACAGCTTGGCAAACGCTACAAGGACGAAGAGACGGGCATCGAACTGCTCGTCATCAAGCCCGGGAACTGCGAACTCGCGGTCGCTGGACGGGTGATGGACCTCCTTCAGCCGAAGGTCCTCCCTTCGGCCGACTGAGTCTCGGAGGATGGCAAAGCACGAACAGGGGCCAGCCTGGCCCCTGTTCCGTTTTCCGGTAGGATCGGGCGCGTGAGCTTTGAAAAACTCATAGAATCGCGGATCCAGGACGCGATGGCGGCGGGCGCCTTCGACCGGCTGAAGGGCGCGGGCGAGCCGTTGTTCCGCCAGCGGGGCGAAGAGCTCGCTGGCGACATGTGGATGGGCTACAAGGTCCTTCAGAACGGCGGCATGCTCCCCGCCTGGCTCCTCCTCGCGAAAGAGATAGAGCGCGACGGCGAGGCGTTGGCGAGGGTCGAGGCCCGCTTCCGCGAATGGGTCGATCTCGCTGCCGCTGGCGACTGTTGGGATCGCCATCGCGCCGCCCTCCGGCGGCTGCACACGGCGTTCTCCGAGGGCGCCGCCCGCCTGCGGGCGAAGCAGGACCAGTTCAACTTCGATGCGCCGGCGCTCTCCCTCGAACGCCCCGGGATCTGGGTCGAGTATCGCCTCAGCCAGCTGGAAGGGTACGCATGGGAGGCCGGGGCGCCGGACGGGCTCTTCGCTTCCGTCTAGCCGCCTGAACGAACGAAGCAGCCCGCGGAGCGAAGCGCGCGCCGACGGGCCTCTGGCGGTACAGTCAAAAGGCACGCGCGAGCCACGGGCGCCGATCTCGCGGGCCTTTCTACGCTGGAGAATCGCATGACAACGCTCAAGGAACGCATTCAGCACGACCTGACCGGCGCGATGCGAGCCCGCGACGAGACGCGGAAGAGCACGCTGCGGATGCTCATCTCGGCCGTTCGCAACGCCGAAATCCCGCCGGAAGGGACGACGGAGGCGACGGCGATCGCGCTCGGCGACGCGGAGGTCACGGAGATCGTCCTTCGCCAGGTGAAGCAACGGCGGGACAGTATCGAGCAGTTCCGCAAAGCGAAGCGCGAGGACCTGGCGGCAAAGGAGGAGGCCGAACTGTCTATCCTCCTGGAGTACGGCCCCCGGCAGGCTACGCGTGAGGAGGTGGAGGTGGCGGCGCGCCGCGTCCTCACCGAGACGGGCGCCACTTCGGTCAAGGAGATCGGCAAGGTGATGCCGCTGATGACGAAGGAGTTCGCTGGCCGGGCGGACGGACGGCTGATCAACGAAGTGGTCCGGGCGCTGCTCGGGGCCTGAGTCGGCTCTCCACGACGTTCGGGCGGAGCGCCGGCGCACCCGCGCGCGCCCGGTCTGGTATCGTCGGACGGTGATGGCCAGTCCCGCGTCCTCCTCTCCCTCGCCCCGTGAAGCCCTGGTGATGCTGGCCGTGCTCGCCGTCGCCCTGTTCGCCGTGATGGCGCCGATCGGCTTCGGGGCACAGCGGCTACAGCCCGGCGATCGCGCGCCGCGATCGCTCGCCGCCGACCGTGATGCCCAGTACGAATCCGATGTCTTGACGTCGCAGGCGCGGGATGCCGCCGCCGAGCGGGTGGAACTCGTCTACTTCCCGCCCTCACCGGCGATTCAACAGCAGCAGGCCGAGAAGCTGACGGCGCTGCTCGACGGCTATCGAAGCCTTCGCCAGCGAACCGACTTGAGCCAGGCGCGCCAGATCGAGGAAGCGGCGAAACTCCCTGAGGCGCCAGCCCTTCCTCCAGCCACCCAGCTTCGCCTGTTGCAGTACACGAGCGCGCAGTTCGACCGCCTCCGCCAGGTTACGGCCGATACCCTGAACGAGGCCTTGCGGCGCCCCGTGGTCGCGGGCAAGGTTGCGGAGAGCGTGAAGGAGCGGGTCGATAGCCTCGAACGTGCGCCGTTCGATACACGCCTCGACGCGGAGTCGATCAGCTCCATCCGCGACCTCCTGCGCGCGTACGTTGTAGAGAACGTGAACGTGGACACGGAAGGCACCGACCGCCGGCGTAGCGAGGCGCGCGAGGCACAGGCGCCGGTCAGCGTCACCTACGTCAAGGGGCAGGTGATCACGCCCGAAGGTGACCGGCTGGACGCCGCGGAGATCGAGGCGCTGCGGAAGACCGGCGTGCTGACCGACGCCATCGACCGCTTGAAACTGCTGGGAATCGGGGCCGCCGCCGCTGGTGCGGCCGCCTTCATCAGCGTCTTCCTGGCGGGCTCGCGTCCGTTTCGGGGCGCGGGGGCACGGGCCTCGTTCGTTCTCGTCTGCGCTTCGCTGGCCGTGGCCGCCGGTGTCGCCCGGTTCGCGATGCCGGCGTTCATGCCGGACGCGGAGGAGCGCTTCCTGGCCTTCGCCCTCCCGATCCCGGCGGCCGCGCTGATCGCGGCGGCGCTCGGTGGGCGGAGCGCCGGTATGGTCGTCGCCGTGGCGGCGGGGGGGCTGGCCGCCTTCATCGCCGCGACCGGACCGGATATCGCGGGCTCGTCGTTCGCCGGTTCGCTCGAAGCGTTGGAACTGGCGGCGGCGATCTCGATAGGCGGATTGGCGGCCGTACCGTTGCTCGCCCGCTGGCGAAACGCCGTTGGGTTCGGCCTCGCCGGGATCGCTACGGCCCTTGGCCTCGGCGGGACCCTGGCGATCTTCTGGCTCGTGGGCGAGCCGCGAGACAACGGCAGCCTGCCGGACATTCTCGCGGCGTCGGTCATCTGCGGGGCCGGTTCGTCGGTGCTGGCGGGCCTCGCCCTGGTAGCGACGGCCGACCAGACGCGCGTCTTCGACCGGCGCCGGATCGCCCGGCTGGTGAACACCCGTCACCCCTTGCAACGCCGCCTCCAGGCCGAGGCTCCGGGTACCTACCACCACAGCCTCGTCGTGGCCACCCTTGCCGAACAGGCGGCCGAGCGGATCGGCGCCGATGCCCTTCTCGCGCGGGCCGGGGCGATGTATCACGATATCGGGAAGTTGAGCCGGCCCGGGTACTTCATCGAGAATATCCCGGACCTGGAGAGCACGCCCCACGGCGAACTCGCGCCCGAGGCGAGCGCCGCCATCATCCGCGATCATGTGGACGTTGGCCTGGCGATCGCGGACGCGGCTGGATTGCCTCCGGCTGTCCGCGACTTCATCGCGCAGCATCATGGGACGCGGCTGGTGACGTACTTCTACCGCCGCGCCGTGCGCGAGGATCGCGAGGTAGCGGCGTCCGACTTCCGGTATGCCGGGCCGCGCCCCCAGAGCCGGGAGACGGCGATCGTGATGCTTGCCGATTCCTGCGAGGCCGCCGTCCGCGCGAACCGGGACCGCGAACGCCCCGGAATAGAGCACATCGTCGATAGCATCTTCGCGGAGCGGGTGGCGGAGGGGCAGTTCGACGAATGCGGGATCACGATGCGCGACCTTCGCCTGGTGGCGGAGACGCTAAAGGAGCAGCTTCGCGCCGTCTACCACCCACGGATCGCGTATCCGGAGCCCGTGCCGGAAGAGCTCGCGCGGCTGGCCCAGACGGAGATTTAGACGGCCAACACGCCATCGACGATGAGGGCCACGCTGAGAACAACGAGGAGCGCGCCCGTGAGGCGGGCGATCCCGTCGGCGGCGAGCTTCGGCGCCCGGCCGGCGGGCAGCGCGATGGCTGTGGCGGCGGCGAGCACGAAGACTACGAGCGCCGCCCCGATCGCCGTGCCAACGCCTTCATCGGCGCCGTAGCTCATCGCGGCCACCAGCATGGCGGGGCTGAGCAGGGTGGGGATTCCCAGTGGGAAGAGCCCGTCGGCCCGGCTCCCCTGGCCAGCCGGCGTGAGGGCTCCAGGGCGCAACGCCGCGTACACGCCGGCCGTGGCCATGACGGCCCCGGCGGCGATCCGGAAGGTCTCCGGCTCGATCTCGAGGCCATCGAGGATCGCGTCGGCGGCGACCGCGGCGAGGGCGGCCAGCCCCCCGGCGAAGACGGTCGCGATCGCGATCGCGGCGCGGCGCGTTCGTTCGTCGGGGAAGCGGATGGCGCCAGCTACGAGCGCGACGCTCGCCGGGTTGACGACGGCGAAGAAGGCGGTGAGGACGCGGAGAGCGTCACTCACTTCCCTGCCTCGGCGAGGATCGGCCGGGCCCGGATGAGCCCCGAAATGGCGTGCTGCTGGTCGTCCATGCGTGTCTTGCCTTCCGTGAACCAGGCGCCTTCGGCGACGCCGGGGTTCGTGTAGGTTGTGGCTTCTTCAGGGCTCACCTGGCGGTCCCGCAGCATCCCGGCGCCGCAGATGGCGCGCTCCGCGAGCTTCGGGACGAGGTCGGAGAGGCGTGGATCGACGCTCGCCAGGCGCCACAGCGAATCGAGCGCTTCGACCCAGGTGCCCATGCCCGCGGCCCGTGCCCGGCGCCCGTGGATCAGGTCGGAGAATCGGGAGTCGCGGCGCTGGGCCTCCGTCCGGACGAGGAAGCCGAAGCGCTCGGAAAGCCGCCGGGCATAGCGCACGTTGTCTTCGTTCAGCGGCCAGGACGCCATTTCGGAGAGCCCATAGGCCGCCCACTGGTCGGCCCAGGGCGGGAATCGCAGCCCTTCGACCTCGTC
>JANMTH010000024.1:0-5899 GCA_031390305.1 Thermoflexaceae bacterium | reverse complement strand
TCGCTACCGCGCGCGGGGGGCACTTTCGATGTCGTTCCGCTCACCGCCACGCGGCGGACGATCGCCGAACATCTCACGCGCTCGAACATCGAGGCGCCCCAGGCCTGGACGATGGTCGAGGCCGACGTCACCGCCCTGGTGCGCCGCCGCGAATCCGAGAAGGCGGCCTTCCTCGATCGGGAAGGCGTGGAGCTGACGCTCCTGCCCTACTTCGCCGTGGCAGTCTGCGAGACGCTTCGGGAGTTCCCGGGCCTGAACGCTCGCTGGGAGGGCGACGAACTGCGCCGCTATCACGCCATCGGACTGGGAGTGGCGGTGGCCGCGGAGCAGGGCCTCGTCGTCCCGATCGTCGCCAACGCTGGCGATCTGAACCTGGCCGGGATGGCGCGGGGCATCCGCGACATCGTCCAGCGCGCGCGGGACCGCAAGCTGCGGGTCGAGGATATCGAGGGCGGCACGTTCACCGTGAATAACACGGGCGCCTTCGGCTCGATCGCCTCCAAGCCGATCGTGAACTGGCCGCAGGTCGCTATCGTGACGATGGAACGGGCGGTGCGGCGCGCCGTCGTGGTAGAAGGCGACGCCATCGCGATTCGCTCGATCATGAACATCTGCTTGAGCTTCGACCACCGGGCGATGGACGGGCTGGAGGCGGGGGGCTTCCTCGCGGCGCTGAAACGCCGGCTCGAAGGCTGACCTCGCGGGGAGCGGCGGCGAACCCGCATACTCTCCGGCATGATCGAGCTTGAACCGCGGGACTTCGAACAGATTCGGCCGCTGGTCCCACCTTCGAACGAGGCCGGGCACATGGCCTTCGTCCATGCCGTCATCGACGGAAGCATGCCGGGGTTCGTGCTGACGGATGCCGCGGCATCACCATCCTCGGCGATCGTGGGAAACCTGAGCGGCTTCTGGTTCGCGATCGGCGAGCCGCTGGCCAGCCTGGCGGCGGAGGCCGTGCCAACCCTGCGGGCTCGCCGTCCATCCGAGGAACCGACCGGCCTCTGGTGTACGACGGCGGGCTGGGAGGCTCTGCTCGACCCCTGGTTCTCAGTCAAAGAGCAACGCCACGAGTTTCATCCACCAGCGCCGGGTACCACGGCTCCATCCGCCGCAAGGGAGGGCTTCCGCTTGGGCGCGCTCGACCACGAGGCAGCGCGCCAGCTAGCGAAAGGCGGGGGCCTCGATCCGTGGATCTGCCGGATCTGGGGCGGGCCCGAAGGGCTGGTGCGGCGCTCGTTCGGTACGTGCGTCTGGAAGGGAGACGACATCGTCGGCTTCTGTGCGGCCTGTGCCATTGAGCGCGGCGGCGAGGCCGAGATCGAGATCGGCACGGCGCCCGAATTCCGCGGCCTGGGCCTTGCCGAGATGGCCGGCCGTGCCTTCATCGCCGAGTGCGAAGGGCGTGGCCTCCAACCCGCATGGACCTGCGCCAGTACGAACGAAACTTCCGACCGTCTGGCCCGACGGCTCGGCTTCCGCTACTTTCGAACCGTGGCCGGATATCCTCTCCAGTGACGTGAAGATCCGGGCGTGCGGGCGGCATGGCCTTCAGCGCCGGGCGAATGACGATTGGGCTTCCAGCGGACCCGCCGCCTCGGCCACCTCAGTAGGGAGAACCCTGACGGTGCCGGGAAAGCCAACACGTCTTAACATATTTTCATGACGGAAAAGCTGCAGACGAGGAGGTCCTGGATTCATTCTCGTTCGGTCGTCAGTATCACACGTTGGTGTGTTGATTACATGACGTGTTTTGTAAAGATAGCCAATCTTCACACTGGAGGGGCCAAATCCGGTGGACCTCGAATTCGACCATGCCTATCATAGCCGAGCCCCGGCGGGGTAGCCGCCTCGGTTTCTTCAGGAGTAACAAACGGTTGGACGAGTCCATCTCCCAGTTCTTGAACTTCCTTCTGGTCGAAAAGAACGCTTCGCAAAACACGATTTCCGCCTATAGGAACGACCTCGCGCAATTCGACGCATTCGCGAGAACGTCTGATGGTGCTTCGTGGAAATCGATCGACGGCGTGGCGATTATCGGCTTCCTGGAAGACCTGCGTTCTCGCCAATACAAAGACGCGACAGTCGCGCGAAAAATCGCCGCGGTGAAGTCGTTCTTTAGCTTCCTTTCCGCGGAGGGGATGGTTGAAAGCGATCCTACTGAACACCTGAAGTCGCCACAGGTTGGGAAGACACTTCCCCGCGCACTGACGGTTGAAGAAGTCGATGAACTTCTTGAACAGCCTTCGCGAAAAAACACGCCGGAATCACAGCGCGACAAGGCGATGCTGGAGCTGCTCTACGCGACGGGCCTCCGCGTGACAGAGCTGGTCTCACTCGATCTGACGGACATCGCCCTCGAAAGCGACCCCGTGACGGTCCGTTGCACCGGAAAGGGCGAACGCGAACGGATCCTCCCGCTCCCATCTCGCCCGGTCGATGAACTCCGCCAGTACATCTTCCGCATCCGCCCGCGTCTCGTACGCAACCGGGGGGAGAAGGCGCTCTTCGTGAACCGGCGTGGCGAACGGCTCACGCGCCAGGGTTTCTGGCTGATCCTGAAGAACTACGCCAGGGAAGCCAGCCTCGACAAGGCGATCACGCCTCACACCCTCCGCCACACGTACGCGACGCACATGCTCTCGGGGGGGATGCCCCTGCGGAACGTGCAGGACGCGCTCGGCCACGCCAGCATCTCCACCACCCAGATCTACACCCACCTGACGACCGCCCAGAAGCGGGTGGAGTACGATAAGGCCCATCCGCGAGCCTAACGATGTCTCGCGGAATGGGGGCGCCGGCAACGCGCGGATAACCTGCGCCCACTTCATCGACGAGGCGAACACGATGCGGCCACTCTCCGAACTGATGGATGCGCTGACATCCGAGAGCGCGGCGACGGCGCTCCGCGTCCTCGATGACGAACGCCGCCTGACGGCGTTCATTCCGGAGCTGGAAGCGGGCCGTGGGTTCACCCAGCCAGAGAAGCACTACTACACCGTCCTCGACCACAACCTCGCCGCCGTGACCGCCCTGGAGGCGGCCACGGGCGCCAGCGCCGACGGCGACGAGATGCGCTCCGTGCTCTCGTGGACGGACATCGACGAGGCGCTCGGCCGGGAGATCGAAGGCCTGCCGCTGATGGCGCTACTCCGCCTCGCCGCGCTTCTCCACGATGTCGCGAAACCGGCCACGGCGACGATCGTCGAAGGAGCGCTGCGCTTCCCCCGTCACGGGCCTACGGGCTCGCTGATGCTGCGGGAGCGGCTGCCGGACCTCGGGTTCGGGCCCGAAGCGACGGACTTCATCGCGCGCCTGGTGCGCTACCACCTTCGGCCACACGAGCTGGTGAAGGCCTGGCCAGCGACGGACCACGCGATCCGCCGCTTCACCGCCGACCTCGATGGGTACGTGCTCCCGTTGATGTTGCTGAACGTTTCAGATGGGATGGCGACGAGAGGCCCCGGCTACACACGCCAGAACTTCCGGATGCACGTTGGCCTCGTGAATTATGTCGTGGCCCGCTGCTGGGCCGCGGCCCAGGAAGACGACCCGCCGCTGGTCACGGGCGAGGAACTCATGACCGCGCTCGACCTCGATTCTGGGCGCCTCCTCGGACGCGTCCTCAAGGCGGTGCGAGCGGCCCAGGACGAGGGCCGCGTGCACGAGCCGGAGACGGCGCTCGCTCTGGCGCGGGAGCTGTTGGCGGAATACCGCGAGGAGGACCGGCCGCGAACGGACGCGTAGCCTCGCCCCGTCAGCGGGGATGGATCACCTCGGCCGACCAGAAGCGCCAGGGCCAGCCCGCGCCAGCGATACGGCAGCGCCGCCAGCTCGTGTCCGAGGCCGTGAAGACGAAGGGAAAGGTCATCGCGTTGCCGGTCATCGGCTCGGTTCGGCTGGCGCCATCGAATCCGGTGACCGTGTAGGCAGCGCCGGGATTGGGCGGGAGTGGGCGGTGGAGCACGTATTTCGGTGAATCCACGACCCTGACAAGGACGAGGACGAGACCAGCACCGTCGGGCGAGACCCAAATATCGACGGCCGAGCCGTCGTTTGGCATGGCTCCAACAGAGATGTCGTCCGCGACATTGACCATCCAGCCGAACGAAGCGGTGTCGCTGTGGGCGGCCACTACCGAAGCGTTGCGGAAGACCAGGGCGCCGCTGGCGGGCACCCAGGCCTTCCGGGGCGTCAGCTTGAATGGCTTCGAAGAGATGAACAGGCCGAGACCGGGAAAGATGTTCGCGACGATCTCGGCGCGCAGGGCGGGCGTGATGTGGCTCAGCCTGCGAACCTTCGCGTCCTCGAGCGCGAACAAAGCGGCGACGGCCGATGAAGGCAGCGCGCCGTCGATCGGAAGCTGGGCCCTGGCCGTGAGGGGAAGCGATGGAGGAAGTGCTTCGAGTCCGGCGCGCAGCGCGCCGGTGGCGATCAGGGGTTCCGTCAATCCGATTCGGGCGAGCCTGTTGCGCATGGAGTCCCGCTTTCCACCGAAGATGGGAAAGTCTAACACGGGCTGGTGGACGATTGAGGGGGTCGGCCATACCATCGGATGGCAGCCACTCGCGCTGCCTGTCGGCGTGCCCCGCCGGAGGAGAGTTCCGAAATGGCCGTCATGTGGAGCGTCATCTTCTATACCGTTGCGGCGGTGGCGGCGTTCTACTTCATCCTCCTCCGGCCTGTGATGAAGAGCCAGAAGGAGCAGCGCGCCGCCGTGCGCGCGCTCCAGATCGGCGACGAAGTGGTAACGACCGGCGGACTTATCGGCGAAGTCAAGGACATCATTCAGCCGCCCGATGGGCCCACCGAAATCATCCTTGAGATCGCGGAAGGGGTCCGCGTGCGAGCGGTCACGGAGGCGATCTCTCGCCGCCTGACAACGCTCGAAGAGGCCCCGGACGCACCAACGACCCAGGAGACCTCGCAGCAGCATGCGTAGCAGCACAACCGTCCTCCTTTTCGTCTTCGTCTCGCTGCTCACGGCGTTCGCCGTGGTGGCGGTTTGGCCCAACGACCCCAGCCGCTACCTGCCAGGGGATTTCTGGCCCGAAGGCAAGGGCATCAAGGTCGGCAGCTACGAACGGGAGACGATGCGCCTCGGCCTGGACCTGCGAGGCGGCGCCTACGTCGCCCTCCAGGGCAACTTCCCGGAAGGCTTCACGGGCAACAAGAGCGAGGCGATCGCCAACGCGAAGCGCGTCATCGAACGGCGCGTGAACTCGCTCGGCGTCTCGGAGGCCGAGGTCAGTATCGCCAGCGGCGACCGGATCGTCGTCCAGATCCCCGGAGTCAGCCTCCAGGAGGCCCTCGACCAGGTAGGGCGGACGGCGGCCCTCAAGTTCATGGTCGTCAACGAGGCTGGCGAAACCGTGCCCGCCATCGGATCGCTCGATAACACGGTCTGCACGCCGCAGCCGCTGGGCGCGGCCTTGCCCGCAGGATGCATCGAGATGACCGGCGTCCACCTGAAGAACAACACCCGGCCGGCGCGCCAGACCACGACCTACCTCGTCGAGTTCGAAACGACCGGCGACGGATCGAAGCTGCTGACGGACATCACGACGAACGCCCTCCGCTACCCTGAAGCGGACCCGCGACGCCTCCTGATCGTGACCCTCGACGAAGGCGTCATCTCGCAGGCCACCGTCCAGAGCGTCATCTCCGACCGCGGCGTGATCACGGGCCAGGAGTCGTTCACCAGCGCCAAAGACCTCTCGGACCTTCTGAACAGCGGCGCCCTTCCGATTCCCCTGACCCCGATCCAATCGAACGAAGTGAGCGCGACCCTCGGGGACCAATCCGTCGTCGATTCCGTGAACGCGGGGGAGATCGGGCTCCTCGCCGTCGCCCTGTTCATGATCCTCTACTACCGGCTGCCGGGGTTGCTGGCGGCGAT
>JANMTH010000010.1:0-1548 GCA_031390305.1 Thermoflexaceae bacterium | reverse complement strand
GGGAGCCAGCCGGGCGCCTGGACAGCGTCCGTATGAAGGAGGACGCGGTGCTGGTCGCGGCGGGCGAAGTCCCGGAGGAGGGCCGCGACCTCGGCGACGGGCTGTAGCGTGCCGACTTCGTTGTTGGCGAGCATGACGCTGGCGAGGACGGTCTCTGGCCGGAGGGCGGCTTCGAATTCGTCGATATCCACGCGGCCCTGAGCGTCGCAGCCGATGTAGGTGACCTCGAAGCCCTGCTCTTCCAGGAACTGGGCACAATGGATACCGGCGTGGTGTTCGACGGCCGTCGTTATCACGTGGTGGCCGGCGCCCGCGCGCCGCATGGCCGATGCGATGCCGATCATCGCCGAGTTGATGCTCTCGGTGCCGCCGCTGGTGAAGAGGACCTCGGTAGGGCGGGCGTTGAGGGCGGCCGCGACCTGGAAGCGGGCGCGATCGACGGCGGCCTGGGCGCGGCGGCCGACGCTGTAGAGGCCGCTGGGGTTGCCGAACTCGGCCCCGAGGAAGGGAAGCATGGCGTCCCGCGCCTGGGGGCGGACCTGGGTGGTGGCGGCGTGGTCGAGGTAGATCACGTGTAGAGGATAGACGATAGAGGGGAGACGATAGGGGGAGGCGAGAGTATCGGAGTAACGGAGTGCCGGAGTTTCGGAGTGGGGGCGCGCGAAGCCGTTGCGATCCGTGCGATACTGCGGCGCATGAGCGCAACACGACCGACGGGCATCGTCACCTTTCTCTTCACGGACATCGAGGGCTCGACGGGGCGGTGGGAGGCGCAGTCGGCGGAGATGGGTGCGGCGCTCGCGCGGCACGATGAGGTGTTGCGGACGGCGATCGAGGGGCAGGGCGGATGGCTGTTCAAGCACACCGGTGACGGCGTGGTGGCGGCGTTCTCGTCGCCGAACGGGGCCGTCCTTGCGGCGATCGAAGCGCAGCGAACGCTTGAGCTGCCGGTGCGGATGGGTATCGCCACGGGCGAGGCCGAACTGCGCGGTGACGACTACTTCGGCCCGACGCTGAACCGCGCCGCGCGGGTGATGGCGGCCGGTCATGGCGGGCAGGTCCTCCTCGCCAACTCCACGGCGGCGTTGGTGACGGGTATCGACCTGCTCGACCTCGGCGAGCGGCGACTGCGCGACCTTTCCGGGGCGCAGCATCTCTTCCAGGTGCGGGCCGAAGGGCTGCGCGAACAGTTCCCGCCGTTGCGCACGGTCGATACCGTCCCCGGCAACCTCCGGCCGCAGGCCACCAGCTTCATCGGACGGGAAGAGGAAGTAGCGGAACTCGTCGAAGCTGTGAGGGCCAACCGACTCGTGACGCTGACGGGCGTGGGCGGCGTGGGCAAGACGCGGCTGGCACTCCAGGTAGCGGCGGAGCTTGTGCCCGACTTCCCCGAGGGCGTCTTCGTCGTCGAACTGGCTGCGGTCGGCGACCCTGCCGTCGTGGCCGATGCCGTCGCCAACGCGCTCGGGATAGTTCAGCAGCCCCGCAAGTCCGTCGCGGAAAGCGTCGCCGAGGCGCTGGCGGGGCGCTACCGCCTGCTCGTCCTCG
>JANMTH010000008.1:0-2168 GCA_031390305.1 Thermoflexaceae bacterium | reverse complement strand
ACGATCTTCACCCGCTTCGTGATCCGCGCCAGGATCGCCGCGAACAGATTCACCCGCGGCGACATGCAGAATGGCGCCGTGTGGTGTTCGTTCAGCATGATCCCGTCGAACCCCACCTCCTCGACGAGTTCGTACTCCTCCAGCCGTTCGTTATAGAGCCGCCCTCCCTCCACCGGGTCGAAGAAGCGGTTCGAATGCAGCAGGGCCGTTACCCGCTGCGACTTCCCCGGCCCGATCGACACCTCGTCAAGGGCCGCGCTATCCGGGTTCCAGGCCGACATCGGCTGTTCCGTGAAGTACATGATGTGCATGGTGATTGTCCTCCGGGCGCTTAGCCGCGCCGAGCCTTCAAGAACGATGAGACGATGGCGGCCAGCGCCGCCGGCTGTTCGAGGTCCACCGCGTGGCCAGTGCCCGAAAGCACCTCGACCTTCGCACCCGCGATCGCCGCCCGGAACTGTTCCGCGCACGAGACCGGAACCACCTGATCCTCCGCTCCCCAGACGATGAGGCTCGGCGCCTTCACCCCAGAGAGCAACGACGGCAGCGCCCGGTTGTGCATGTACGGCTTCCAGGCCAGGCGCGAGGTCATCTCCCGGTCCGTCTCCCAGCTTTCCAGCTGCTCGAAGCCCGGCTCGCTGCCGTACAGCTCCTCGAAGACCGCCTGACTGGCGAAGCCCGTCCGCGCGTAGCTCTCCGTGCTGCTGATGAACTGATCGTGGATAAAGCCATCGACCGGCCGGATGCCCATCGCCCCAACCAGGACGAGCGCATCCAGCCGGGGGCCAGCCATCGTCGCCACTTCCGCCGCCATCCAGCCGCCGAAGCCGAGCCCCACCAGCGCCGTCCGCCCGAGTCCCAGGGCATCGAGCAGCTGAAGCTGCACGATCGCGAGGTCCCGCGCATTGGTCAGCCCGTCCCAGGCCGCCGGTTCGCCGCCGCCGTGGAAGCCCGGGTACCACGGGTAGTAGACGGTGTGTTGGCCCGCCAGCTCATCGAGGAACGCCGTTCGTGGCGGGTGCCCGGTATCACGCGGGAGCACCACGAGCGGCGAACCGCTCCCTGCCCGCGCCACGTTCACCTGGTTCCCGGCGACCGTCACGGCCTCCGTCACCCAGGTCGCCGATGCTGGTTCTGCGATCGTCATTCGTCCCGTCCTGCTGTAGGGATAGGCCCCGCCCCGTTGGCCCGCGTGTGCACTCTAGAGCGCGAGGCCGCGTCCGTCACCCCTTCGGCGCCAACAACGTGGAAAACCGTTCCGTTCACCTCCCGTGAACCATCCCCGCGCGCTACAATCCGCCCTGCCCGCACTTCGGGCGCATCTGGAGGAGACCCGTGACGATCTTCGTCGAAGCTGTCCACACCGTGAAGCCACTCACCAACACCGCCTTCGACGCCTACGTCGCCTGGTACGGAGAGTTCGTCATCCCCGCCCTTCGCCGCAACGGCTTCGATGTCGTCGGCGCCTGGAAGCGCACAGGCGGACCGATGGGCCAGGATGTCCTCCTCACGCGCTTCGAAAACGCCGCCGCCTATGAGAAAGCCGGGGCATCCCTCCGCGGCGATCCCGCCTTCCTCGCCGGAGTCGACAAGATGGCCGGCCAGTTCGAGCTCCAGGAATCGGGCAAGATGGCCGCTCCCGTCCCCTACGCCACCGAGCAGCGCCTGGAGAAAGCGCTGGCCGAACGGCCCGCCGCCCCCCGCCAGTACATGCAGGCCGTCCTCCAGATGCGGCTCGGAGCCCAGCCCAGGTTCTACGAAGTCCTTCAGAAGCTCGCGGACCTCACCGATCAGAGCGAGGCCTTCCGCCTGGTCACCGCCTACGAGACCACGATGGGGCAGCGCGGCGAGGCCACCGACATCTGGGTCATGCCCAACGGCATGCTCCCCCTCGCCTACACCCCGGGTGACCCGCTCGCCGGCCTCGTCGCCGATCTTCGTAAGGCGGCGCCCGACGAGTCGACCTACTATCTCAACCCCCTCCCCTATTCGCCCCTCCAGTAGCTCCAGCCCGGGAGATGCCAGCATGAAGAAGAAGGTTCTCGTCGCCGGCGCATCTGGCCTCGTCGGCCACGCCGCTATCCGCCACTTCGCCGCCCTCCCCGGATGGGACGTGGTCGGCGTCTCCCGCCGCACCCCCGCCGACCTCCCCGGCGCGGCCCTGCTCG
>JANMTH010000816.1:0-4057 GCA_031390305.1 Thermoflexaceae bacterium | reverse complement strand
CGAGGCCGATTTCCGGCAGAGTCTTCTCGATCTCTCCCGGGGACATGCTGATGACGCGGAGCACATCGGCGGAGGCGGATTCGCGCTCCAGGGCAGCCGCCAGCTCGGCGTTGCGCTCAGCCAGGGCCTTCTGTGCGCGTGCGGTCTCGATCGCGATGGCGGCCTCTGCCGCAAACGCTTCGAGCGTGCCGACCTCGGAGGCGGCGTAGGGACGCACTTCGGCCCGAGTTACAACGAGCACGCCCGCGACGCCTCCGGGGCCGGTAAGCGGGGCGGCGACCATCGAGCGCTGATGCGAAGCGAGCAGATACGCCGAGGGCCGGACTTCCTCCAGGACATCCGCGACGACGACTGTGCGCATCTCACGTGCAGCCCGCGCTATGGGTGCGGCTGTTGGTAGCCGGACGCGGGACCCCGGGCTGCCGAGCACCGCCGCTGACGAGGGGAGCGTCGATCCCGGGCCTCCAACAAGGTCGTCGCCGTCAAGCATCCAGACACGCGCCGCATCGCTGCCCGTGAGTGTCCTGGCGGCGGCGGCGATCGACTCGAGCGTGCCATCGACATCGAGCGGCTGCTCGTTGATGCGCTGCGAGATGCGCGCCAGTGTCGCCTCGCGTTCGACCGAGGCGGCCAGCTCGCGGTTGCGTTCCTGGAGCTCGTTGAAGAGGCGGGCGTTCTCGATCGCGATGACTGCCTGGTCCGCGAAGGTCTGGGCGAGCGCGATTTCGCGGGCGCTGTACGGTTCCACGCCCGGACGTTGGAAGATCATGCCACCGACGCACGCGCCCTCCCTGATCAGTGGGAGTGCCATCCAGTTCCGCGGGCCGACCATGCTCGGCGGGATCACTATCTCGAATTCGCGATTAAAGTCCTCCGCGAAACCGTTGAACTGGACTGGCGCCATGAGTGTGCGCGCCCGCCTGTAGGGCGAGTCCGGGCCCGGGAGGGGCTGTTCGTGCACACCCTCAGGGACGGTGGCGTCCCGCGTCGGGTTGAAAGTGTACCGCTGAGTTATGACCCTGTCCGGGTACATCTCGATATCGACAATCACGCCGACCAGCTCGGACGACACAAGCCTGGCCGCGACCGCCGCCAGCGGCCGGAGGACCGCGTCCAGGTCCGACGGCGAGCTGGCAATGATGTTCAGCACCTCCGCCACGGCGGTCTGCTGGTCCAGCGCCTCCGTCACCGAGCGGTTGCTCTCCTGCAGCTCGTTGAACAGTCGCGCGTTCTCGATCGCGATGACTGCCTGGTCCGCGAAGGTCTGGAGCAGGGCAATCTGCCGCGGGCTGAAGGGGAACGGTTCCTCGCGATTCAGGACGAACCCTCCGACCGGACCGTCGATGCCCCGTAGTGGGACAGCTACTGCGGCCAGTCGCGTCTGGTCGGCTGCGCGAGCGTGTTCCGCATTCACCGGATACAGGTGCTCCCAGTCATCGACCGAGCCAGCCACCATGACAGGCTGGTTCATTTGCATGGCCGAACGGAGTAAGCTGCCGCGCCGGTCACGATCCCCTACAGCGAACGCGTAATGCCCCCGGTTCGTCTCCCAGGCCTGAACCCTGCTTTCGCTGACGTGCATAACGGTCGCCGAATTGGCCGCACAGAGTCGAGCAGCGGCACGCGCCAGTTGCGGAAGGACCGCGTCGAGATCAGATGGCGTGCCAGCGATAATGGCCAGCACGTCCGCAATAGCCGTTTGCTGCTCGAGCGCCTCCTGGAGCTCGTTGAACAGCCGGGCGTTCTCGGCGGCGGCCGCTTCCTCGCGCGCCAAAGAATCCGTCACTGCGCGGTCGCACGCCTCGCGCTCCGCCTCAAGCTCCGCGATGCGAGCGAGCGCCTGGTGCAGGTCCGTTGGCTGGCCGGCCGTTGTCATGCGCGCGATGCCCCTCACTCTCCCCGGGAATGCCCCGATCCTAGCACCATCGCCCTCAGCCCTGCGTGAGGTGCGACACACACCGAAGGTCGGCGCTGAACCGCGAACGGCCAACGCCGATGGTAAAGTGACGGCGATCGCGCCCAGGGGCTCGTGCGTCGGGAACGTCATTCAGCCGAAAAATTCGCCACGTTGTGTGAAATGGGTCGCAGTCAGAGCACCCGCTAGAGCCCTAGAATCGCTGCGTCCGCGGGACATCCGCTAGACGAAACGGGGCATGTGACGATGGAACTGCGACGCCTTTTCACGATAACGTTTGGAGTTCAACTCGCGCTCGCCAGCCTGGCCGTCGTGGCTGCGTGTGGCGGTGAGGGTGCGCCGGCCGTGTCCGAAGGCGCTTCAACCACGTCCGCGCCAACGACCACGCCCAGCCCCACCCGGCCGGCGGCGTCGCCAGCGGCTGATGCGCCTACCGCGTCGCCAACGGCGAGCGGCCCAAGCGCTACGGCGTCACAAGGCCTCCCCGCGCCCCGCGTCTTCACCGACCGCATCGGCTACATCGGCAACTTCCGTTACCTGTTCAAGATCGATCTGATCAAGGCTGAGGTGACAGAGGTCGGCGGCCGCCGCACTGTTGTTCTACGATCTCGGGTCACGAACCTCGGAGACGCGGACGCCTACCTCCCGGATGTGAAGGTGCCGGTGCTCCGGAGTGCCGATGGCGCCATCATCGCGACAAGCTGGGACACTGGCATCATTCCCGGTGGTGCCACCACGCCTGTCGAAATCACCGCCAGGGTGAACGGTAGTTTCTCGTTCGAAGGCGTGTCGCTGGTCGTCGGAAACGACGCGTCGCACCAAACGATCCTGCCGCTCACCGAATCGGCGCGAGTCTCGACGTTCACACCAGTGTTCGGGGTGGGCAAGGGTCGCACAGCTACGGGAGGGTCGCTCACCACAGTCAAGGTCGTCGATGGCATCCTGCACGATGATTTCTCCGACGGCGCGAAGGAGCGGTACCTGCTCGAACTGAAGATCGACGTGAGCTATGCCAGCGCGGCGGCGGGCAACTACGACGAATTGACCTTCACGCTGACCGCGCCCGACGGCACCAGCTCGGCCCCGACGCTAAGCTATGTCTTCTACACGACGGATGTCGCGGTCATCACATCCGGTGCGACAGCGCGCCTGGGCCTGCAGTTCAGGGTTCCGAGTACGTACTACGGCGAGTTTAGGCTAACCGCGAATACACGCTTCGTGCGGCTCAACCCAAACGCCGGCGCTTCGAATCCTGTAGTCACCTTCGAGGTTGCTCAGGCAACGGCGACAGGGCCAAGTCGGTAGAGAGCGCCATAACTCCTTCGCGCTCTGTTCGCGGCCAACGGCCAACACACCGATTGGGATGGGGCGACGTTGTCGCCGGAGCCGCCCGCCCGTAGCCTCCGGGCATGAAGGCGCAATGGCTTTTCGGCGCGTCCCTCCTCGCGATCGTCGCTGTCCTCGGAATCCTCTGGGCGAACAGCGGCACGCCGGACCCCGTCTTTACGCGGGACAGGCTGGCGAAGGGCGGCGACCTGGTGGTCACCTTCCAGGCCGAAGGCTACAGCGAGGGCTACGTCTTCACGCGGCTGAAGAACGGCGACTGGATCTGGGACCGGACCGAGAACGGCCACACCCTCGAAGATACGGTCGTCTCGCGGGCGGGCAAGACGCTGATTCGCCTTGCCGAGGGCTGCTGGGCGGAGCTCCCGGAGGTGCGCCTGCCGTTCATCCCCGGCGTGACCGTGGCGCGTGAACTGAAGAAGATCGAAGGACGCCGCCACATGCCAGACGGCGCGTATGTGTACGATATCGCGCCCGGTGATACGGTCGGCTTCGACTTCAGCGACTCCGCGCCGATCACCGTCGAGGCGCGCGAAGACCTCTCGGCGGTCGAATCGACCGGCAGCTACGCGGTCCACACAGCCGGCGCGAGCTATGCGCTGACCTACGGCCGCTACCGCGTCTCCCGGTTGGCGGGGAGTGCGCGGACGGCGGCCCGTGTCCGGGTCGCCGCCGTCGTCGCTTCGCCCGCGGCGCGCTTCGACATTCGCTTCAAGCTGCTCGACAACGACGTCATCCGCTCACTCACCGGGCGCACTGACGCTTCAGCGTGCTCGCTCCCAGGGCCACCACCACCGC
>JANMTH010000591.1:0-2097 GCA_031390305.1 Thermoflexaceae bacterium | reverse complement strand
CGATCCGCCCTTCAGCGCCAGGACCTTCGTGATCGCCGCCGTCAGCGTCGTCTTCCCGTGGTCCACATGCCCGATCGTCCCCACGTTTACGTGCGGCTTCGTCCGTTCAAATTTCGCCTTTGCCATGGTTCCGTGCCCTCCGGGCTGTGAATGGTGGTTTCGCCTCGCGGCACATCCCTTGTTGGGGGGCGGCCGGTAGTGCCTGCTGGAGCCCTCATCCAGATTCGAACTGGAGACCTCGTTCTTACCAAGAACGCGCTCTGCCAACTGAGCTATGAGGGCAGAGAGCTTCTAGCCGCTAGCTTCTAGCCGTTAGTGAACTCCGCGGATGGTGGCCGGCTGGCAGCCAGAGGCTAGCGGCCGTTCGGATGGTGGAGGGAGCAGGATTCGAACCTGCGAAGCGCGTTGCGCGGCAGATTTACAGTCTGCTGCCATTAACCACTCGGCCATCCCTCCACAGGGGGGCCGTCCGCGCGAAAGGCCGCAGTGCTGGAGCCCAGGAGGGGACTCGAACCCCTAACCTACCGATTACAAATCGGTTGCGCGGCCAGTTGCGCCACCTGGGCCGGGTTCTGCCCTTCCTGACCTGCCAACACAAAAACGACCCGCCACAGCGGATCAAATCAAGTATGCGAGGCAATCCCGCCAGCCGCAAGGTTCGGCCGCCCGAGGCCGGTCGCGCTGTTCGCCGTTTCGCCGTCCGCCCGCTCTCCGCTCACCGGCCGTCGGCCGGTTCCGCCGGGAACGTGAAGAGGGGCCGCGATTGCGGCCCCTCTTCTTTTGGCTCTGTCACCGTTACTTGCCGTTGAACGGCTTGAAGGCGCAATCGGCATAGGGCATGCCGGGGTCGAGCCTGACGCGGCGATAGCTGTCGCGGACTCGTCCGAAGAGACCTGGGTGACGCCTGGTTGCCATGGTGGTTCCTCCTGGTTGTGCTAACGGCTGACCCGTCGCACCGCCAGAATAGGAGCTTCCCAGGGCGCTCACCATGAACCAGTTCACACTTCTTCGAAATTCTGTGCATACCAGTTCACACAACGCGGGCATCTCTCCCGATCAACCGATGACGGCGCTCGCCAGCTCCTTCAGGCGGGCCGTCGCGTCATCGGCGTCGCGGCCGCCGAGGATGAAGATGACCTGGTCGGCCCCGGCCGCATCGTAGGCTTCGACTAGGGCGCGGGAGGGTGCGCCGCCGGCCCTCCCCGGGCAGATGCTGACCTCGATCTGGGCGCGGCTGCGGTTGTTCGCCTCGAGCTGGGTGATCAGCTCGCCGATGCGCTCGCCAGCGGCCTCGGGATCGAGGTTGAAGCCGTACCAGCCCTGGCCGGCGATGGCGACGCGGCGCAGAGCGGCATCGGATTCGCCGCCGAAATGGATCGGCGGGTGGGGCTGTTGGAGCGGCTTCGGGTCCTGGCGGGAGGGCGGAAGGTCGTACATTTCGCCGTGATACTCGGCCACATCGTCGGTCCAGAGCCGCTGCATGACCTCGAGATACTCCATCGTGCGCTGGGCGCGGCGTGGCCATGGCACCTGGAGGGCGTCGAACTCTTCGCGCAGCCAGCCGATACCGACGCCGAAATCGAAGCGGCCGCCGGAGAGCCAGTCGAGGCTCGCGACCATTTTCGCGGTGTACACGGGGTTGCGCTGGGGGACGAGGCAGATGCCCGTGCCGAGGCGGATCCGGCTGGTGACGGCGGCGGCGAAGGTGAGAGCGGCGAAGGGGTCGATGATCCCGCGGCCCGGGGCAACCGCCAGCCGGCCATCGTCCGAGTACGGGTAGCGCGAGGCGTACTGGTCGAAGAGGACGACGTGTTCGGGCACCCAGAGGGAATCGAACCCAAGCTCTTCAACGGCACGGGCTACCTCGCTGATGTAGGGTGCGGTGGCGACGGGTGTGCCCATCGGTGGCATGACGCCGATCTTCATGTGCGGTCCTCCAACGTGAATTGGGGGATTGTACGCCCGGTGGCCCTCACGCCTACGGGGTGGGGGCGCGCTGTCCCTCACCCCCGACCCCTCGCCCAGTGCGCTGGGGGGGGGGAGCCTGACGCCCGGAGTGGATCAGGGAACCAGCCCGAATCCGGGGAGCCCGTTCCC
>JANMTH010000749.1:0-1571 GCA_031390305.1 Thermoflexaceae bacterium | reverse complement strand
TCCCGTCGTTACCGTTGGGTCCGGCACCATCGTCCGTTCAGAACACGGCGCCTTGCCCGCCGCGCCCGGGCCCGCCGCCGCCAACATCCTCCGGGCCGCTGGCTTCCCGATGCGCTTCGTCGAAGCCGGCCACGAACTGGTGACGCCCTCCGGGGCGGCCATCCTGGCGGCGGTCGCCGAGCCCCGGCCGGTGGTCATCACGGCCGCCGCCATCGGCGCCGGCGCCGGCACGATGGATCCCCCGGGACGCCCCAACGCCCTGCGAGTCTTCATCGGCGAACTCACGGCCGCGCCCGCCGGGCTCACCACGCGCGAAGTCGTCCTCCTCGAAGCGAACATCGACGATATGCCGGCCACCCTCCTCGCCAACGCACGGGACCGCATGCTCGAAGAAGGCGCGCTCGATGCCTGGCTCGAACCGATAGCGATGAAGAAGGGCCGGGCGGCGGAGAAGCTCTCTGTCCTCGTCGCCGGCGGCGAGGAAGAGCGGTTCGCGCGCCTCATCCTCGCCGAGACCACCACCCTCGGCGTCCGAACCGCGCCCTACCGCCGTTTCGAAGCCGAACGCTGGGTCGAAGAGGTAGCGACGTCGCTCGGGCCGCTCCGCGTGAAGGTGCGCCGCCTCGATGGCGCCCTCCGCCGCGCCCCGGAATACGACGACGTTCGCGCCATCGCGGCGAAGCTCGGCCTCTCCGCCCTCGCCGTCCAGGAACGGCTGGAAGCGGAGCTTCGCGCCCAGGACGGCGAGTAAGCTCCGCTTCAGCCCCGCGCCGAGCCTGCTGTACCATGGCTGAAAAGCACCGGGATGGTACGCAGGTTGGATAAGGAACAGGTCATCGCCGATCTCAACGAGATCCTCACCCTCGAATACACGGCCGTCCTCCAGTACACGTACGAATCCATGGTCGTGAAAGGGCTCGATAGCCCGCGTTTCATCGCGATGTTCCAGGGCGAAGCGGCCGAATCGCTGCTCCATGCCCAGCTCGTCGGCACGAAGATCGTCGCCCTCGGCGGTATTCCCACCACGGAGGCCGGCGCGATCAACCCGGCCACCGGCCTTCGCGCCCTGCTCGATTTCAACCTGGGCATGGAACGCAAGGCTGTCGAACTCTACACACGGGCACTCGATCACGCGGGCGAGGATATTCCGCTCCGCAACCTCCTCGAGACCCAGATCGCCACGGAGAAGGCCTCCGTCGAGGCACTGGAGCGGCTCCTCGGCTAGTACCATCCCGCAAAAGTCCGCGATACGTGTGCGGCCCCTCTCAGGGCTGGTTTCTCCCTCTCCCAGCGCACTGGGAGAGGGTTCGGGGGTGAGGGCCCCAAGCCCGGCTTTCTTAAGTGGGTACGACTAGCAGCATGCAGCCGGAGCGGCCGCCGCCGCTGTACCCTGTCGCCGTGCCTGTCGTCGATGCCCACACACACGTCTTCCCGCCCTCGCAACGCCGGGCGCGCGCCGAGATCGCGAGCCGTGACGCGGCCTTCGCCGAGATCTACGCCAATCCGGAGGCCGCCATGGCCGAGGTCACGGGTCTCCTCGGCGCCATCCAGCGGGCCGGCGTCGATCGTGC
>JANMTH010000727.1:0-7405 GCA_031390305.1 Thermoflexaceae bacterium | reverse complement strand
AGCGGGCATCGGACCGATCCTGATGGCGAACCAGGTGGTCGGCCGCCACAAGATCGACCGGCTGATGGTGATGCTGGCGCGGGGCGCGGACGTGACGGTGGCGGTGGAGAGCGCGTTCAACATCGAGGAGCTGGCGGAGGGCGCGATGCGAGCGGGCCAGACGGCTTCGGCGATCATTGAGGTGGATAGCGGCATGCACCGCTGCGGGACGACGGACACGGCGGAGACGGTGCATCTCGCGCGGATGCTCGAAGAACGCGGCATCCGGTATCGCGGGATCATGGGATACGAAGGGCACGCCGTGTTCCTCGAGGAGGGGGAGAAGCGTGAGAAGGCGTCGGCCGCGCTGGCGATCGTCAATGCACACGCCGAGGCGCTGGCGGAAGCTGGCCTGCCGGCGGAGATCGTCTCCGTAGGAGGCACCGGCACCTATGCCATCGCGAGCATGTGGCCGGGCGTGACGGAGATCCAGGCGGGGTCGTATGTGTTCATGGATGGGCGCTACCAGGCCGTGTTCGCGGGCCAATTCGAGAGCGCGTTGACGCTGTTGACCACCGTCCTCAGCGTGAAGGAGCGGTATGCGGTGTGCGACGCCGGGCTGAAGTCGCTGACGGGCGAATTCGGGATGCCTGAATCGGCCGACGGAAGGCTGAAGGTACGAGGGCTGAGCGAGGAGCACGCGCACCTTTCCGGGGAGGGGCTGGCGGAGCTACGGCCCGGCCAGAAGGTCCGTCTCGTTCCGAGCCATGGCGACACGACGCTGAACCTGCACGACGTTTACCACATTGTCCGCGGGGACGAGGTGATCGACCAGTGGCCGATCCTGGCCGCGCGCAAGTTCAAGTAGGCGGGCCTCAGATCGCGCCAGCGGCCCGGAGGGCATCGAGTTCGACCGCGGTGTAGCCAGCGGCGAGAAGGACTTCGAACGTGTGCTGGCCGTGTTCGGGGGCGGTCGCCTTCGGGCCGGTTTCGCTCACCGTCATGCGGATGGGGCTGCCGACCATGCCCACGGGTCCGAGCGAAGGGTGGTCGACGGTCTCGAGGTAGCGGTTCGCGATCACCTGAGGCTCGTGGGTCATGGCCTCGTAGTCGTTCACCGGGCCGTTGGGGATGTCGGCCTCGACGAGACGCCGCAACCATTCGGCGCGGGGCTGCATGGCGAAGACGGAGTCGAGCTCTTCGAGCAGCGCTTCGCGGTTTCGGTAACGTCCCTGGGGGGCGGCGAAGAGTTCGTGGTCGATGAGGTCCTCGCGCTCCATGACCTTGCAGAGGCGGGGCCACCACTTGGGGTCGAGGATGCCGACGACGAACCAGAGGCCATCCTTCGCCTGGTAGTGGGAGAAGGTCGCGTTCACGCGTTGGGGCGGAGGCGTCTGGTTTCCGGTGCGGAGGAAACCCTGAATCTGCAAGGTTTGGAGGGCGATCTGGGAGCCGAGGAGGGAGACATCGACGTGTTGGCCGATGCCCTGCTTCTCACGCGCGATGATCGCGGAGGTAATGCCGAGAGCGAAGACCATGGCGCCGACCTGGTCGGCGAGGCCGCCGCCGAGTTGGACGGGCATGCCGGCTCCGGCGCCGCTGTGGTTGTACATCATCCCGCTCATAGCCTGGCCGATGATGTCGAACGATGGCCGGGTAGCGTGGGGGCCGTCGCCGCCGAAGCCCGTGGCGCTGGCGGTGATGATGCGCGGGTTGACGGCGGCAAGGTCGTCGTGGCTGAGGCCGCACCTCTTCATCATGCCGGGACGGAAGTTCTCCGTGACTACGTCGAATTCGTGAATGAGGCGCTTAACGACTTCCTGGCCCTCGGGCGTGCGGATGTCGATCGTGATCGAGCGCTTGTTCCGATTGAGGGCCTGGAAGTAGGAGCACCAGCCATCGGGCTGAAGGCCGAGGGAGCGGCCGGGGTCGCCATCGCGCGGTTCTTCGACCTTGACGACATCGGCGCCGAGATCGGAGAGCATGACGGTGGCGTAGGGGCCCTGCTGGTAGCGGGTGAAGTCGAGGATACGAACTCCTTCGAGCGGACCGGGCATTGGAGGCCTCCAGATTGGGGGTGGGTATGTTCTGATGAACGGGAGACGGCGTTGACCGTTGATCAGAACGTATCCCGATGTTTTACACCTTTGCGGGCTGGGAGGGGAGGGGGCGGCGGCGGAGATTCGGGTTTACCAGGTGGGGACGGCGGCCAACGAGGCAATGATGGGCACACCGGGGATGTTCTGGCCGAGGAGCCGGACGTCGTTGGTGACGAAGAGATCGACGTTGGCGGCGGCGGCGCAGGCGAGCTGGATGGCGTCCGGGGCCTTGACGTTCGTTTCGGCGCGGATCCGGGCGTAGGTGTCCGTCGCGGCGAGGCCGAATTCCCAGACCTCCGCCGTGCTTAGGACGAACTCACGGTAGCGAGCGGCGCGCGCCGGGTCGTCCTTAAGCGGCTTCACGAGCAGTTCACCGAGGCCGAACGTGGACGTCACGAGAATGGCGTTACGCGCGACCATCCTGTCGAGCAGGTTCAACGTGAGCTGAGTGAGCTCTCCGTACTGCTCGAGGTAGTAGATAAACAGGTTGGTGTCCCAGAAGAGCCGCATCAGTCCCAGCCCTCGCGCAGCTCGCGAACGTATTCGTCCGGGTCGATGCCTTTCCAGATGCCGGATTCCATCGCTAACTTCCGCAGTTTCAGCATGGGGTGGTCGCGGGGCATTCCCGGAGGGACACCGACGAGATATTCAGGCAGCTCCGATTCGGCGTCGCCGTCTGCCGTTTCTGGTTCCGAGGCCGGCCGCGGGGTGATGGCCGGGAGGTACTCGTCTTCGTACCAGCGGAGGAGGCTGAGGAACGGCGGCGGCACGTCTTCAACCGCCGGGTGGACGCGTCCGGTGGCCCGTCCGGGGTGTGTCGGGTCGCCCGGACGGTAGAGGCGGTAGTGGCCCCAGCGGGTGCGCGTGAGCATGCGGTCGCGGGCCGGGTTGGGACGCGCCGATGCAACGCAGTGGCTGGAGATGTGTACACGGACCGTCTCGGTGCCCGGGCCATTCGTCCAGCCCGCCACCTCAACGCGGCGGGCGATCTCCTCCTTCGAGAAGTCGGCGTGGGGCCCACGTTCACGTTGGAGCTGTGCGGTAGCGAGCCAGACCTTGGTGGCAGCGCGCATTGCCCGACGAACCTCTTCAGTTTTTTATATTCTACCAGTCATCGCTTGAAGCCGTCCACGGCGAGAGGCGATACCGGAGGCTCGGGAAGGCGAATGGTCCGGCGTCCGCGGGGGCTAGGCTTTGCCGATCGCGGCGAAGGCGGCCTGGACGATCCCTGAGCCGCGGCTATCGCCGAGCGTGCCGTCGCCGGACATGCGGTTCATCATGTAGGTGACAGTCATGCGGTTGTCGAGGTCGTTGATACAGAGGGAGCCGCCCCAACCGCCCCACATGCACTTGCGGCCGAGCGGCACGAAGGGGAAGGACTCGGCGTGGGCCAGGCCGTAGCCGATGCCGAAACGGGCAGGCAGGCCGAGGACGAGATCGACGCCGTTCGATTGCTCCTGGAAGATGAGGTCGATCGTCTTCGGTGAGAGGAGGCGGATGCCATCGATTTCGCCGCCGTTGCTGACGATGGACTGGACACGGGCGACGGAGCGAGCGTTGCCGTGGCCGTTGGCGGCGCCGATGTCGGCCTTGCGCCAGGCGTCCGTCCAGGCCCAGGTGGCATCGAGGGCGGGGCCGGTGAAGGTCTTCATCGCCGGGCTATCCGGGGGCAGGGTACTCATGTCCACAGGCATGGCGGGAGGCGGCACGACGTTGGAGACACGGCCGAAGTGGCTGGGGTCGAGGCCGATGTGAAAGTCGGCGCCGAGCGGGCCGGCGATCTCTTTGGCGAAGAAGGCGCCGAGCCCGATGCCGGTGATCCGGCGGATGACTTCGCCGACGAGATGGCCCTGATTGAGGGCGTGGTAGCCGGAGGCCGTGCCGGGTTCCCACCAGGGCGCCTGGCGGGCGAGCATCGCGGTGGACTTCTCCCAGTCGTAGACATCTTCGATGACGACGGGCTTCTCCCAGGCGGAGACTCCGGAGGTATGGGACATGAGGTGGCGGACCTCGATCCCGGCTTTACCGTTGGCGGCGAATTCGGGCCAGTACTTCGCGACCTTCGCGAAGGGGTCGAGTTCGCCGCGGTCGATGAGGACGAGGGCCGCGAGCGAAGTCATGGTCTTGGTGGTGGACCAGACGTTGACGATCGTGTCGGCCTGCCAGGGCCGGGTCTTCTCCTGATCGGCCCAGCCTCCCCAGAGATCGACGACGGGCTGGCCGTCGAGGACGACGGCGACGGAGGCGCCGAGGTCGGCGCCGCTTTGGAGGTTGGCGGCGAGGGTCTCTTTCACGGCGGTGAAGCGTGGGTCGCAGGTGCCCTGGACGGCGGTCATGGATTTCTCCTGTGAGATAGTGTGAAGGCGCCCGTGACGGACGCCTTCACCGTGATTCGTGAGGTGTGAGCGGTCGCTAGACCTTCACGTTGTAGAGCTTGGCCGAGTTCGTCTGGAGGATCTTCGTGAGGGTGTCTTCGGGCAGGTGGCCGAGGTGGGTTTCGATGAAGTCCTTCGGGTATTGAGCGATCGAGTTCGGGCCGGGCGACATGCTCGTGGGGTGCGGGAAGTCTGTCTCGTAGAGGATGTTGTCGGGGCCCATCGCTTCGAGGGCCTTGAGGGCGCTCGTCTGTTCGAACCAGAAGCAGGCGTAGCACTGGCGCTTGAAGTACTCGCTGGGAAGGAGCTTCATCTCCGGGTGCTCTTCGCGGCAGCCGCTGTTCAGCCACTGCCAGTCCATCGCTTCGAGGACGAAGGGTACCCAGCCGATACCGCTTTCGACGCTGACGAAGTTCAGCTTCGGGAAGCGGTCGCAGACGCCGCCGAGGATGATGTCCATCACGGCCTGCGAGTTATCGAGGAAGAGCGAGACGGTGATCTTGGCGTAGGCGGCCTGGCGGCCGTTATCGACGTTCACGTTGCGGAGCTGGGTGAGGTCGCCGGAGCCGATATGGAAGTTGATCGGGAGGCCCATGTCCTGGGCGGCGTTCCACATCGGGTCCCAGTGACGGTCGGTGATGCGGGGGAAGCCCCAGATGTAGGGCTGGTTTGTCATCAGGATGCCCTTGTGGCCCTTCAGGGCGCAGCGCTCCATCTCCTTCACGCAGAGGTCCACGTCCCAGAAAGGCATAGCCATGATGTTGATGAAGCGTTCGGGGGCGACGGACGACCAGTCGATGAGGAAGTCGTTGTAGGCCTTCACGCACTCGTAACGGAGCTCTTCATCGGTGAGTGAGATGAAGTTGCCGGCGCCGAAACCACCGACGTTGGGGTAGATGACCTGTGCCCAGATGCCGTATTCGTCCATCCGCTTGAGACGCTCGATGGCGTTGAACGAGCCCTGGTCGGCTTCGCGGAGGGATGGCGGGTGCTTGGGCGGCGGCTCTTTCCAACCGGCCATGGCGGCGCCGGCGGTGGGCATGAACGGCTTGCCGCCCATAAACCAGCGCTCTTCGTTGATCTCGGGGTCGAAGCGGACGTGGGGCACCATCTCGCCCCACCGCGTGGTGGAGACGCGATTGGTCCAGAGGTTCTCGGGTTCGGAGATGTGGCTATCGGCATCGATAACCTTGATGCGTTCGACGACAGTCGCTGCCATGGAGCCTCCGCGTGTGGGGCCAGAGGCCCCGGTTGCCCGCAGGATAGCGCGTCTGGGCGATGGCTGCTATGGGTGGGGGCTATGAGGGGGCCTGCGGGCCCCAGGGGCGAGGGCCGAGGTCCGAGGTCCGAGTGGCGCGCCGCGCCATTCCGTCGCGACAACCTTACTTCCGAGCTACCTTCAGGAAGTCGTCGATGCTGAGGTCCATCTTTCGCGGCAGGTCCCGCAGGAGGCCTTCGTCAATTGATCGATGGTCGGGGATTGCGAGGGTCCATCGAGAGCCTTCCAGGCCATAGATCCGATGGCTCCCAGCCTGGCGCTTGAACTGCCGGCCGTGGAGCGCTGCGACGCGGGCAGTCTCCCGTCCCGAGAAGCCCGCGAGCCGTCCCATCAGGCTGCGATTGCAGCTGTTGGCGTGACCAGAACCGTCTCGACGGCAAGCGGCCAGCCCTCGGCGGCGCGGTCGGCCAGGATCTCCCCGAGCGCTTTCACCACCACGCCGGGATGCTCATCCAGCTCCAGGTCTTGGTCGTCCGCGGAGAGTTCCAGCCAGGCGGCCATCACGAGGGCGATTTCGCCAAGCACGGCTTCTCGCGAGTCGCCCTGGGCGGCGGCCCCGGGCATAGCCGGACAGTAGGCGGCCCAGCCGCCGGCCGGGTTTGGCGAGAGGACGACGGTGTAACCGGACATCACCTTGAGTCTATATCAACGTGGTCGCGGTCCGCGAACGCTGGCTCACGGCGCTGTTCGTGGGCGGAAGTGGACGAGAGTTATGTCGCCGGTGACATCGTCGTAGGTCGCTTCCACGGGCATGCCGATGCGAACGTCATCGATCGGGCAGCCGACGATGTTCGTGGTGAAGTGGGGGCCTTCTTCGAGTTCGACGATGGCGATGACGTAGGGGGCGTCGGCGGCAAAGCCGGGGGCCGTGCCACGGCGATCGACAGTGAAGGAGTAGACGGTGCCACGGCCGCTGACCTCTGCCCAGGTCCAGTCAGCGTCGAGCGTTCCCGGCGTGAGGACGCGCGGGTACCAGAAGTAGGTTCCGTCGGCACGCCGGGGCATCAGCAGCCGGTGCTCACGCGCGGCGTCCCAGTACGGGCGAGTGAGGGGTGTCGGGCGGGGGAGTGCCTTGGCCGGTGCGGGCAGTTCGGCCATCTCAGGCGCCCTCGAGGATGAGGGCGACCTGTTCGGCCATGAAGCCGCCCGTGCCGGTGACGTAGGCGCGCGCGCAGGCCGGCAACTGGCGTTGGCCGGCGCGGCCCTGGAGCTGGCGGATGGCCTCGGTGATGTGTGACGTGCCGCCCGCAATCCCGCCCTGGCCCATGCTGAGCTGGCCGCCATGGGTGTTCAGGGGCCAGTCTCCGCGGAAGGTCAGGTCGTGTTCCTGGACGAAGCGTCCGCCCTCGCCCGGCCGACAGAAGCCGGAGCCTTCGATCGTGAGGAGGACGGTGACCGTGTAGCAGTCGTACATCGAAGCCATGTCGATGGCGGTGCGTTCGATGCCGGCCATGGCGAAGGCGCGGTCAGCGGCGGCGACGATGGGGTTGCGCACGAGCGATGGCGCGTAGGTGGTCGCTTTGTGGGTGACTCGCTCGCCGAAGCCGGTGAGGACGACGGGCCGGTTCCGGCCGCGGCGCGCGCGCTCTTCTGTCGTCACGATGATCGCGGCGCCGCCCGAACAGGGCATGACGATCTCGAGCTGGTGGAGCGGATCGACGATGAGAGGCGAG
>JANMTH010000579.1:0-6585 GCA_031390305.1 Thermoflexaceae bacterium | reverse complement strand
ATGGCCTTCGGCGTGAACTCGCTCGTCGCCTACCCCATCGGCCAGCTCGCCGACCACGCCGGCGAACGCACGACCATGGCCCTTCTCTCCGTCCTCTGCCTCGTGATCATTGCCGGTGGCAGCTTCGCCCTGAAGTTCCAGGGCGCCAAACCAGGCTTCGCTACCCGGCCCACACCCGACCGCGCACCCGCCGCCGACCGCGGGTGAGGGCGCCCGGCTCACGCACCGCCCGCCCACCACGTGGTAGGATGCCCCACGCCCCGTGAACAGACGGGCGCCACCCGGAGGAAAGCGATGCGCGTCGGCGTCCACTGCAACTACCAGAACTACAGCGATTGGGAACGCTTCGAAGCCCACGGTACCGGCGCTCCCACCGTTCCCGATCAGCGCGTCTACGACGAAGAGCTCCATCTCGCCGGCCTCGTCGAGCCGCTCGGCTTCGATTCCTACTGGGCCATCGACCACCACTTCTCGCCCTACATCATGACGGGCGGCGCCATCCAACAGCTCACCTACATGGCCGGCAAGACGAGCCGGATCGATTTCGGGACGATGGTCATCGTTCTCCCCTGGTACGACCCCGTCGTCGTCGCCGAACAGGTCTGCGTCCTCGATAACCTCCTCCAGGGCCGCAAGCTCACCCTCGGCCTCGGACGTGGCGCCGCCAAGCGCGAATTCGACGCCTACCGCGTCCCCATGGGCGAATCCCGCGACCGCTTCGCCGAGGCCCTCGTCGTCCTCCAGAAAGCCATCTCCCAGGAGTGGTTCTCCCACGACGGGACCTTCTACCAGATCCCCGAGACCACCATTCGCCCCCGCCCTCGCAATGCCCAGGCCCTCCTCGATCGCATGCGCGTCGCCTGGACGAGCACCGAGACCCTCCCCATCACCGCCAACGCCGGCCTCGGCATGCTTATGACCAACCAGAAGAGCTGGGAGGAGTACGGCGAGGATGTCCGGGGCTTCAACGCCATCCGCGCCAGCAAGGGCTGGGCTCCCGTCCAGCCCACCGTCGTCGTCTCCATCGCCTGCTTCGATACCGAGGCTGAAGCCTGGGACGTTATCGCCCGGCACACTACCGAAGCTCAGGTCAGCATCCAGAAGCACTACCTCTGGGGCGATGTCGAACGCCTCAAAGCGACGAAGGGCTACGAGCAGTACGCCAAGTTCGGTGAACTCGTGAACAAGAAGACGCCCGCCGAACTCGGCGAGCACGCCGCCCTTCCCCAGGCCTGGGGTACGCCCGACCAGGTGGTCGAAAAGCTCCGCCGCATCCAGCGCGAGACCGGCGCCGAAGAGCTCGTCCTCAACATCCGCTACGGCGGCATGCCAGTCGAAACCGCCGAACGCTCCCTCCGCCTCTTCGCCTCCGACGTCCTCCCGAAAGTCCACGCCATGGACGCTCCGCTCCCCGCCGAAATGGCCGGCGTTCCAGGGTAGGCGCGCCCCTCAGCGGGCGCGGACTGTTCGAACCAACCCCGACCCGCGCAAGTACGTTCCGCCCCCCGCCGAACTGGCCGGCGTTCCCCAGCGCCACGAGGTAGGCGCGCCCCTCAGCGGGCGCGGACTGTTCGAACCACCCCGGACCTTGCCCTCCGCCCCCAGGCTCGTCGATCGTCGCCTCGGACCTCAGATCCTCGGCTTCACCCACTCCCACGCCTTCTGAATCACATCCGGCCCGATCTCGAAATGCCCACCCGGCAACCACACGATGTCCCGCTCCCCGGGCAACGCCTCGTACAGCGCCTGGCTTGCCGCGCGCGGGAAGAACTCGTCCTGTTCCTTGGCGACGATCCGCACGGCCACCCTGCCGAGCCGCAACACAGGCGAATCCTCGTCCCCGGCCACCCCAAGCAGGCCACCCTCCCCGATCAGGCAGAAGGCCGCCACCCGAAACCGCCCATCCGCCGCCACCGCCGGGATTCCGAGCATGCTGCCCATCGAGTACCCGACGTATCCCAGCCGCGAGAGGTCGATCCGGTACCGCTCCCCAAGGGCGTCGATGACCGCCGTCACCTCAGCGGCGAACTGTCGTGAAACCGCGCCGAACCGCTCCCGGTCGCGCAACAGCGACATCGGGTCGTGGCTCGCTCGCTCGCCGTGCAGTGGAGCGTCGAGGCCCGCGCAGGCCCAGCCCATCTTCGCCCAGGCCAGCGCCACGTCCCGCACGAAGTAGTCGTCCTTCGAACCCGTCGCCGGGTGTTGGATAAGGACCAGCGGCAGGATGTCGTCCCCCTCCCGCGGCATGATCAGGAGGCCGGGGACAGCCTCGTCCCCAACCCGCAGCGAGAAGCGGATCTCGCGCAGTTCGCCCGTTAACGACTCGCTGGCGCTGAACGGATCGGTCATCGGTTCGCCTCCTCCGGCCTCGTCTGACCGGAGTCTACGGCAGGCCTTCGTTGCCCGCGGCCCGTCTCAGGGCCAATCGTCGAAACCGCAAACATCGGGAGGATTCAGGAGGATAGCTCCAGACCCGCCGGGCCGGGCCTCTCAGGGCGTTCGTTGCCCAACGAACGCCCACGTTCTGAAGGGACTACTGGCGGGCAACCTGCGCCCTGCCCGCCACCGCTACTTCTTGCACTTGCTCTGGCCTGTGCACTTGTAACTGAACGCCCCGGCCACGCTCACCGCCTTCGCCGTGCCCTGGGCCAGGAGCTCCGGTTCTTTCGCCGCGAAGGTGAATGTCCCCGCGATGCCGCTGCCGTCCCACTTCGTGATGTTCAGTTCGCCCGCCTCGCTCACCGCGAAGCTGCGCTCACCAATCGTCAGGAGCACCCCGAACTCGCCCGTCTTCGGGTCGCCGCCCAGTATCCCGCCAGCCGCGATCGCGTACTTCTTCGGCCCGTATGGCACGTCGCGGTACTTCGATTCGTTAGACGGCAGGACGCTGACGCTGATCTCCTCGTCGCCATCACTCGTTTGGCAGTTCACGATGAGGATGAACAGACGCGGATCGTTCTTCATCTTCTCGTCGACGTTCTTCTCCACCTGCGCCGTGCTCAGATCAGGGTTCCCGAACTTCTCGAAGAGCTTCAGGCCCTCGCGCAGTTCGTCATCCGTCAACCAGTAGTCACTGCCGACGGCGCTGGCGCCACCCTGGCCCTTCCCCGTCACCGAAAGGTCGCCCGTCACCTTCACTTCGCAGCTCCCGGCGCCCGTTGAAGGGTTCGATGCATTCGTAGCCGCAGCCGGAGCCTTCGCCGTCGCCGATCCGTCAGCGGGCGCCGTCGCCGCGGACCCGGTTGCCGAGGAACCGCCTCCGGATGGGGACGCCTCCGTCGTTTCGCTAGATTCGCCGCCGCACGCCGCGAAGAACGCCCCCGAGGCCGCCAGGCCAACCGCAAAGATCCGTATGAGCCGCATCGCTCGCCTCCACCGTAAGTTCTCCCAAGGTATCGGCACACGGAAGTGATTCCTTCATGGGGGCCGATGCCTCGTCGCCTCTCCGCCGCTCGGCCCCTCAGCCTCCGGGGGAGGCCAGGCTCCCGCGCCGTTCGCGGCCCAGCGGCCGGACCGCCACGGCTGCTAAGCTCTCCTTCGTGGATACACTCATCGGCCACGAGGCCATCCGCCGCGAACTTCTCGCCCTGGCCACAAGCGCTGAGCCGCCGCACGCCCTCCTCTTCGCCGGGCCCGAAGGTACCGGCCGCGTCCTCCTCGTCCGCGAATACGCTCGCATCCTCAACTGCGAACGCCGGTCAGGCGGCGCGCCAGCAGCCGCGCCCCAGGGCGGCTTCGGCGACCTCCTGCCCCCGGCTGCCCCACTCGATCCGGCCGATCTGCCCTGCGGCCAATGCCGCCAGTGCCGCCTGATCGCCGAAGGCGCCCATCCCGATGTCATCATCCTCGGCCCCGGCGATACCCTCTGCCGCCCGCGCGCCGGCGAATCGTCCCACGAACGCCACCCCGATTCGCGTGACATCCGCATCTGCCAGGTCCGCGGCCTCATCGAGGCCGTCTCCCGCTTTCCCTACGAAGGCTCCTACCGCGTCATCATCATCGACCCTGCGGATCGGCTCGGCCGCGAAGCCGCCCACACGCTCCTCAAGACGCTCGAAGAACCACCCGGCCACACCGTTATCGCCCTCGTGACCGCCGCCCCCGAAGCGATCCTCGAGACCATCCTCAGCCGTTGCCGCCGGATAGATGTCCGGCCCGTCCCCCGGCTCGAAATCGAGGCCGGCCTCCACCAACGCGGCTACAGCCCCGAGGCCGCCGCCGCCGCCGCCGAAGCGAGCCGCGGCCGTCCCGGCAAAGCCATTGAGATGGCGAAGGACCCGGACCTCGTCAGCGTCACCGAACGCCTCCTCCAGCGCTTCGCCACCGTCTCCGCCAGCCCGATCGCCGAGCGCTTCAAGTTCGGCAACGACTTCGCCGAGCGCTTCCGCCGCGATAGGGCCACCGGCGCCCGCGAACTCGACGCCTGGGAGACCTTCTGGGAAGCCGAACTTCGCGCGCTCGCCGCCTCCGGCCCGCACCAGCCCGCTCAACTCCGCCCCCTCGTCGAGGCCCTCCGCGCCGTCGCCCGCGCCCG
The DNA here is from genome assembly GCA_031390305.1 of Thermoflexaceae bacterium. Classification (GTDB taxonomy): domain Bacteria; phylum Chloroflexota; class Dehalococcoidia; order Tepidiformales; family Tepidiformaceae; genus JANMTH01. The sequence continues at coordinate 2,051 of JANMTH010000579.1, read as the reverse complement.
CGAAGACATTCTCGCCAACGTCCAGCTCCGCCCCGCCCTCGACCTTATGCTCCTGAGCTTCCCGGCACGTACACTGGCCACACAACAGGGAGACGAAGTCCCTTCTCATGCCTGACCAACGACCGAACGTCGTCGGCGTCCGCCTTCGGAACGCCGGCAAGATCCTCTATTTCCATTCCGCCGGTATGCGGCTTGAAGCGGGCGAATACGTCGTCGTCGAGACCGTGCGTGGCCCCGAACTCGCCAAGGTCGTGATCGCCCCGGATCAGGTCGTCGTCAACGAAATGGGCCGCGAAGAGCTCAAGCCCATCCTCCGCCTCGCCACCGACGACGACATCCGCAAGATGGACGGCCTCCGTACGCGCGCCCAGGAACTGCTCACGGAGGCGCGCCAGATGGCCGGCGATGCCGGGTTTCCCGCCCACATCGATGGCGCCGATTTCACCCTCGACGGACGCCGGCTGACCTTCTCCTTCACCAGCGAAGACCGCCTGGATTACGGCGCCTTCCTCAGGCGAGCTGGAGACCGCTTCGGCGCCAGGGTCGATATGCGCCAGATGGGCCCGCGAGACCGTGCCCGCCAGGCCGGCGGCTACGGCATTTGCGGGCGCGAACTCTGCTGCTCGAACTGGCTCACCAGCTTCCCCTCCATCTCCATCCGCATGGCCAAAGAGCAAGAGCTCCCCCTCAACCCCCAGAAGATCAGCGGCCTTTGCGGACGCCTCCTCTGCTGCCTCTCCTACGAGGAAGCAGGCTACAAGGAGATGCGCAAAACACTCCCTCGCCTCGGCCAACGTTGCAGCACACCGACAGGCGAAGGCCGGGCGATCGCCGTCAACATCCTCCGCCGCCAGGTCACCCTCATCGTCGATGGCCAGCGCGTAGAAGTTAGCGACCGCGACCTCGGTACCGTCGTCCGCTGGGACCCGGCAAGCAAGATCGGGGACCCCCCTCCCAGCCTCACGCGCGCCGAAGCCGTCGCCCAGGGCCTCCTTACCGCTGAAGAAGCCGCCGAAGTCGACCTCGATGCGCTTCCGGCCGACCTCGACTGGATAACCGGCGAACGGATGCCGACCCAGCAACCCGGCGTTGGCCGCGGCCGCCTGCCCGGTGGCGGCCCGCGCAAGACTGGCGGCCGCCCCAAACAGGACACTCCCCGTCCCGACGGTCCGCCTCTCGCTGGCCGCCCCGAACGCGGCCCCGCGCGCCCCCAGGGACAGCGCCAACCCCGGCCACAGCCCGGCCAGCAGCGTGGCGACCGCCCCCCGGGGCGTCCACCCGGCCCCGCCCAGGGCCCATCGGGCGGCCAGGTCCGAACGTTCACCCGCTCAGACGGCCCCACGCCCCCCGGCCAATCGTCCGCCCGGCCTCCCCAGGACCCACCGCCAACGAACGCCGTTGAGCCTGACCCCGATGGCGCGGCCCCCCGCCGTCGCAATCGCGGCCGCGGCGGCCGTGGCGGCCCTCCGCCCCCCGAGTAGCCGCGGCCCACCGGGGCCGCCTACCTCCGCGCCCTCGATCGGCGCCACACCTTTGATGCCATGCCGGGTATGGTGACCCTCCTCTGGGTCTCTGCGTCTCTGCGTCCAACCGCCCGGCCGCGCCGCCAGCGGCTACAATCGAGACATGCGCATCCTCGCCATCGATATGGGCACCGGCACCCAGGACATCCTTCTCTTCGATTCCGAGAAGCCCGTCGAGAACAACGTCAAGATGGTCCTCCCCTCCGCCACGGAGATCGCCGCCCGGCGCATCCGCCGCGCCGCGCGCGAAGGCGCCGCTCTTGTCCTCACCGGCGGTATCCAGGGGGGCGGCCCCTGCGATTGGGCCCTCCGCGACTTCATCGCCGCCGGCGGCAAGGCCTTCGCTACCCCTGAAGCCGCGAAGACCTTCGACGACGACCTCGACCAGGTCACGGCCCGCGGGGTCACCCTCGTCTCTGACGACGAAGCGGCCAGCATCACGGGCGTCCACGTCGTCCTTCGTGACCTCGACCTCGGCGCCATTCGCACGGCCCTTGCCGCCTTCGAAGAGCCAGCGGACTTCGATGG
>JANMTH010000643.1:0-4511 GCA_031390305.1 Thermoflexaceae bacterium | reverse complement strand
CTGGCGGGTGGCGCGGGCGATCGCCGTGTCCGATTCAAAGGCGTTCGGCCAGGCCGGTTCGGCGGCGTCGATAGCCGAGATCACGACGTCGCCGAGGATGAAGCCGCGCTGGCCGCCGGAGAGGATGGCGACGCTCGTATGTCCGGGCGTGTGGCCGGGCGTCGGCAGCGCCGTGAGTGACGGTGTGAGCGTCCGTTCGCCTTCGATCAGGTCCATGAGCGAGAGCGCCTTCAGGGGAACGACGTCGCGCGTGAACGAGTCTGGCGGCGGTTGTTCGGCGGCGTAGTGGTCCCAGTCCGCTTTCGGGACGAGGTAGCGAGCGGCGGGGAAGAGGGGCAGGCCGCTGGCGCGGTCCAGGTTCCAGCCGGTGTGGTCGCCGTGAAGATGGGTGAAGATGACGGTGTCGATCTCGCCGGGCGCGACGCCCGCCTCCGCCAGTTCGGCGAGCAGCTTGCCATCGAACTCGGGGCCCCAGCCGGTATCGACGAGCACCCTGCGGTCACCCTCGATCAGGAGGAACGAGGCGAAGTTGAGCGCGAGGCGGCCCTCCGCGTCGAGCATGCCAGCGTAGTGTCTGAGCGCGTCGCCGGCGTCGGGATAGACGTCTGTCGCGGGGTAGTGCTGGATGGTGTCGCTGAGAGCGACGATCTCTACGTTTCCAACTGTCCTTCGTTCCATGTCGTTCCTCCTACGGGTGGGGCCAAATCCAAAATCGGCAATCCAGAATCCAAAATCGTCAGAGCCGCATCGTGAACCACGCCAGGATCCGGCGAAGCACGTCCTCGCGGTGAGCAGGCGGCCCGGCGCGCATGAAGCCGTGGTAGCCGCCAGGATAGCGCGCGAACTCGACCTCGCAGCCGGCCTTCTTCAGGGTCACGAACATCTGCTCGCCCTGTCCGACGGGGCAGCGCTCGTCCGCTTCGCCCTGGACGATGAGTGTCGGTGTGCGGGTGTTGTGGGCGAACTGTGAAGGCGAGTGCGTGGCGTACCATTCGCGCGCGTTCCAGGGGGCGTCCGTCCAGTTCAGGACGCCAAAGAAGTGCGAAATGTCGCTCGTCCCGAACATCGATTCGAGGTCGAAGCAGGGTGCGCCGCAGACGGCCGCCTTGAAGCGGTGGTTGCGGGCGATCGTCCAGGCTGTCATGTAGCCGCCGTAGCTGTAGCCCCAGATGCCGGTGCGTTCGCTGTCGAAGTAGGGGCGCTTGAGCGCTTCATCGAGGATGGCCATCAGGTCGAGGTAGTCGTCGCCGCCCCAATCGCCGAGGACGCGGCGGGTGAAGTCGCGTCCGTAGCTCGCGGAGCCGCGCGGGTTCGAGAAGAGGACGGCGATCCCGTTCGTCGCGAGCACCTGCTGATAGGGGACGAAGCCGTGGCCGTAGTAGCCCTGGGGACCGCCGTGGATATCGAGGACGAGTGGATAGGTCCGCGACGGGTCGAAGTCTGGCGGGAGGAGGAGCCAGCCCTCGATCGTGAGCCCGTCGCGGACCACGTCGATTCGCTCCCAACGGGCCGGTGGTGTCTCGGCGAGGGCCGCACTGTTCTCGGCGGTGACGATGGAGCGCTGGCCGCTGGCGAGGTCGATCGCCACGATTTCGCCGAAATGTTCGAGGCTGGCGGAGGACTGCACGGCCACCCTGCGGGCGGCATCGACGGCGAAGAACGTCCGAAGCTCGTCCGCGCTTTCGAGTTCCTCGACGGCGCCACTTTCGATGTCGAGCGTCCAGGTCCCTGAGCGGCCGCGGTGGAAGGCGGGGAAGGCGACTCGCCGCTCGTTCAGGAAGACCGGCTGGGAAGGCGGCAGGAGCGGCGCGAACCCGCCGTCGGGCAGGCAGGCGAGGTCAGTGGTGAGCTGGCGGATCTCCTGGCTGGAGAGGTCGAGGACGTAGAAGTCGGTCTGACCAGTCCGTTCCGGCTCGCCGCTGAAGAGGACGCGGCCGCCATCCGGCGACCAGGCCCAGGTGGTCACGGTCCAGCCCTCGGGTGTGAGTGGCGCGTTATCGCCGCTGGCGAGTTCGACCACCGCCAGTTGGCCCGACATTCCGTTGTCGCGGCCGACGCGATAGAGCAGCCGCGTGCCATCGGGAGACCAGGCCGGGGCGGAGTGGGTGTTCGGCTCACAGGTGACCATCCGGGCGGTGCCGCCGGATGCCTCGACGGTGAAGACCTGGCTCCGCCGTTCTCCGAGGTAGCCGAAGCCGTCCTGCTTGTAGTCGATGCGCGAGGTCACGCGGACGGGCGCCGCCGCCTCGAGCGACGGCTTCGCCGCATCGGGGTTCGTGGGGTCGAACGGGGCGGTGAAGGCGAGATGCGTGCCGTCCGGCGACCATGCCAGGTCCGAGATTGGCGCCGCGAGGCGGGTGACCTCGCGCGCTTCGCCCCCGGCCAGGGGCAAGACGAAGATGCCCGATCGATCTACCCGGTCGGAGATGAAGGCGAGTTCGGAACCGTCTGGCGAAAAGCGGGGGGACCCGTTGGCGTTTCCGCCAAACGTGAGTTGGCGGCGGCCCGCGCCGTCCCGGCCGATGAGCCAGAGCTGGGTCGTGGCCTTGCCCGCCTCGCGGCTGGTGACTGTCCGCGTGTAGACCACGGATTGGCCGTCCGGGCTGATCGCGGGGTCGGCGGCCGGGGTGAGGCCGTAGACCAGCGTTTCGGGTGTGAGTGGCGATGGCATGATGGCGTCCCTCCGGGTTACAGAGCGCAGTTGGCGGCCAGGCTGCTGATCGCGACACCGCGCCGGCCCTGCGTTTCGTCATCGACAAAGCCCTGGGTGCAGTAGCCGACAGAGATGCCGGTCTCGGGGTCTCCCCAGCCGATCTGTCCGCCAGCGCCGCCGTGCCCAAAGGCCCGTGGCGAGGCGGTCCGGCCGAAGCCGCGGTAGACCATCGTCTCGGGATCCCCGGCGACGACGACGCCGAGCGCTCTGTTGATGGGCTTGCCGAAGAGCATATCGACGTGGAAGTCCTTCGTCCGCGGCCTTGTCGCCATGGCGATCGTTTCGGGCTTAAGGACGTGTGTGCCATCGGCCGTTACACCGCCATTGATCAGCGGCTGGTAGAAGACGGCGAGGCCGGCCGCCGTGCCGATGCCGCCGCCGCCGGGCACACCGACGGCGCGGGTCGCGCGTTCGTTGAAGCGGAGGATGGCGTCCGGCGTCACCTCTCCCCAGCCGCCCGGCGGCGGCGTGGGCGGGACGACGTGATAGACATCGGCGACGCGGCTGTTCAGTTCCGGCGGCAGCCCGAGGTACATATCACTGGCGATGCCGCTCGGCGCGAGGATGCGCTGGGTTACGTACTGACGAAAGTCCTCGCCCGTGAGCCGTTCGATCAGTTCGGCGAGCACCCAGTGGAGCGAGGTGGCGTGGTATTCGAACTTCGTCCCCGGCTCCCAGTTGAGGCGCCATTCGCTGAAGGCCTGGAGCCGCCCTTCGCGGGTTTCCCAGCGCCCGGGGCCGAGCGGCGCGAGGGGGAAGCCGCCGATGTGGAGGAAGGCCTGTTCCAGGGTGACCACGTCCTTCCCGTTCGTCCCGAATTCGGGGATGTAGCTGGCGACCGTGCGCTCGATATCGAGAAGGCCGTCCTCGATAAGCGTCCAGGCAGCGGCCGAGACGATCGCCTTGGTGCTGGAGAAGATCGTGTAGAGGGTCTCTTCGGTCGCGGGTTGCGAGCCGTCTTTCGTGGCGCTGCCGAAGACGCGGAAGCCGGCGATCTTGCCGTTTCGGGCGATAGCGACGGAGGCGCTGGGCAAGGTCCCATCGTCAACGTCTCGTTTCGCGCGGGCGAAAAGCGCTTCGAGCTTCTCGGCATCGATGCCCACGTCCTCGGGGCGGGTGGCGATCAGGTCGGGGTGCATGTGCGAACTCCTGTGCCTTGTGCCCGCACTCTACCGCAAACCGGCGCGCATGTGGCGAGACTGTCGTGGGTCGGGCGGGTCAATCGCCAAGATGCGAAGAACGCCAAGGGATTGTGAAGGGAGCGCGTGGTTTGTGACGCGAAAGCCTTGGGCCTCGACAACGCGCCGCGAGGGACCGCACGGACGCTCGCTACAGCGCGACGATCCCGCGGCGTACGCCTTCCATGACCGCTTCGGCGCGGCTCTGGGCGCCGAGCTTGGAAAGGATGGCGGCGACGTGGTATTTCACGGTGTTCTCGCTGATCCCGAGGGCGCGGGCGATCGCCTTGTTGGGAAGGCCGGTCGCCAGGGCGCACAGGACTTCGCGTTCGCGCTCCGTCAGCGCCTCGCCTGTCTCGACGATCGGTTGGCGGCCGCGCGGAAGGCGGCCCGGAGCAAAGACGCTGAGACCGGCGGCGACGGCCGTGAGCGCGGCGAGGATCTCTTCGGACGTGGCGTCGGCGTCGAGGTGTCCGCGCGGATGGTCAGTGTCTGGCCCTCCGGGCGGCTCTCCGAGGAGGACGGCGGGACCGCGCCAGGGGATTGCCGTGGCCGGGCTCACGCCTTCGAGCAGGAGGATGGCCTCGCCATCGTCCTGCTCGCCGCCCTCGAACGGCTCC
>JANMTH010000636.1:0-1964 GCA_031390305.1 Thermoflexaceae bacterium | reverse complement strand
CCCCGGGGCCGCGACGCTCGTGGCCCTTGACGACCAAGGTTGTCGACGGTGTGCCCAGGGGGTCGTCAACGATGGACTGCGCGAGCGAACTCAGCGAGTCCGTTAATAGCTGAGCCGCGGGGGGTGGGGTGCGTGGAGTTGGATTCAGCCTCGCGATCAGCCGCTCGCAGAAGTCTCGAAGATCCATGACGGGCCTGGCGTGGTCCCGCTTCACGTCCCGGAACACCGCTGCCACTAGCGTCTGGAGTGGCGCTGGTGTCTCCAACGCCACCGCCCGGCCGATCGCCGCGACCAGGTCATCCACCTTCGCCGACAGGCGAACATAGTCCGCTGTGCCGTCGATCGCGGTCGCGGTGACGCGCGGTGGCCGATACGACTCGTAGTATCGGTCGAGAACCACCTTCGAGAGGTCGTCAACGCTCATGCCCGTGTCGGCGGCCAGATCCCGGAGGATAAGGTGGTACGGCCACCCGCTGTACGGCACGCCGATCTGCGACCCGATGATTCGCGTGGCCGAACCCTGAAGAATTTTCGCGACCTCGAGGCTGCTGGTTTCGCAGGCGTCGAATCCGAGGACGTCGATCGTGAGACCACTCAACTTCGCAGCATCGATCTGTCCCTTGATCTGGTCCATCGTCATCCCGTCGATGCCGAGGCCGCCGTAATGCTGATCGAACGCGTGACCCCACAGGACGATCATGACCCGGTGCGGGAGAGTCATGCCGCCACCGGCGATCGCGGACCGTACGGAGACTAGGAATTCCCGGAACTCCTGCCTGACCGACGTGAAGGAGTCCCCCGGATCGGGATCGACCTTGCGGAACTGAGGGCCCCCAGGGGTGATCTGGCGCAAGTCTCCCTTCCAGCCCTTCTGCCACTGCACTTGCGCCAGCACGCGGAGGTCGGACCCGCCCGCCTTCGCCAGCTCCTGCAGGTCGCGTTCGGCGAAGGGCCTCAGCGTGTCGTCGGCCACCATGAAGACGGCGACCGTCCACGAGCCGTTGGCCTTCGGCTTGACCAGTCCAGCGGCCGCAAGGGTTATCTTCTGATCCAAGCGTTCGAGGACCAGAGCCATGTCGATGACCTCTGCCTCGACGATCTCCAGCCTCTTGTTGTCATCTTTCGGAAAGTCGCACATCGGTCCTCCTCACGTGTCTCACTGCGCACGGAAACGGCCCTTCCAACCACTAACCTTTGCGTCACGCGCACGACTACGACCTTGGTAGGAAACGAACCGGACCCGGTTCGGGAGAGGCGCCAAGCCTACCCCAAGGCCCTGGCTGTCGCAACGGATTTGCCGCCCCTTCTGACACAACGTCGGCGGCTGCCCGTTCGAACACCGGAGGCTTCACCGGCCGCTTCGCGGGCCCCGTTCGAAGGACGCCTCCCTGTCGTTGATGTCAGGTAGAGGGAACCGCCTGCGTGCACGTCAGGGAGAAAAGGCATGACGACCGCTATTGCGACGGCAGGGGACTTCTCAGGGGGGCTTGGGGCTATGATCGGAGCGCTTATTGCCGAAAGGCCGCCGACGCGGCCCGCTATGGGCGACCCGACCGACCCCCTCTCCTCGTTCGACCTGCTGCTCGCCGCCAAACAGGGCGACGAGGAGGCGCTCGGCCTGCTGTACGAGCGCTACCTCCCGCGCCTGCGGCGGTTTGGCCACGGAAGGCTCCCGCTCTCGTGCCGCGGAGCCCTGGATACCAACGACGTCGTCCAGGAAGTCCTGATCCAGGCCCTGCCGCACATCGCGAGCTTCGAGCCACGCCATGCCGGCGCGTTTCCGGCCTACCTCCGCATGATGCTGCTGAACCGCATTGTCGATCTGGCCCGGGCCCGCAACCGCCGGCCCGGGATCGAGCCGCTCGACAGCGTCGACCACTATGCGGCGTCCGATCCCTCGCCGATGGAGCTGCTGATCGGCCACGAAGCCGTCGAACGCTACGAAGCCGCGCTCGCACGCCTCA
>JANMTH010000595.1:0-4455 GCA_031390305.1 Thermoflexaceae bacterium | reverse complement strand
GACGAACGGCCCTACGAGGGAGATCCGTCCGAACGTCGTCCAAACGATCGGTGTGGTGGCCGCCGTCGCCGCGAGCGAGAGTGCGAAGACTTCGATCAGGCCCGGCGGGATGAGCGCGAGGGCGCCCGTCCGCTGCGCGATTGTGCTCAGCGCACTCCGCAGCCACGGCGCGAAAGCGAAGAGGCCCGCCGTCGCCGCCATGCTGAGCTGGAAGCCAACGTCGGTAGCGGCGCCGGGCTGGATGGCCGTCATCCCGATTGCGGCCGCGCCGAGAGCGGCCAGGCCGGCCTGGGGGTGGCCGATAGCGAGGCCGACAAGGTAGATCCCGGCCATAAGGCCGGCCCGCGTGACGCTCGCCGAGGGCCCGGCGGTGACAACGTAGGCGGCCACCACCAGGGCGGCCGGCACAATCGCGAGCTGCCGCCGCATCACCCGCGTCGCGAGCCAGAAGGCCATGGCCGCTACCACCGCGACGTTCGCGCCGGAGACCGCGACGATGTGGGCCAGCCCGCTCTCCCGGAAGTCGTCCACCACCTCCCGGGACATGCCGCCGTCCCTCCCGAAGGCGATGCCCGCGGCGAGCGAGGATTCCGGTTCCGGGAGCGAACGATCGAGGGCCCGTTCCAGCCGGTTTCGGGCAACGGCCGCCGCCCGGTCCAGGCTCCAGGTGAAGTTGTCTTCGCGCTCGATAACCGGGAAGAGCATGGTCCCCGTGATTCCGCGCTGGAGCAGATAGCTCCCGTAGTCGAACCCGCCGATCGGCTCGGGCGCCTCGATCGTGCCCCGCACCCGAACGCGGTCGCCGGGGAGGAGTTCCGCGTACTGGTTCAGGGTGAGGATGAGCTTCCCATCGATCGGCAGCCATGCGCCCCCCGGACCGGCGACGCGTTCGACCCGCAGCCGAAAGCGAGCCGTCGTCCGTCCCGGGTCCGCCTCCGAGTCGATTAGCCCCTCGGCAAGGACCGCCTGGCCGGTATAGGCCGCGAGGCCGGGAAGCGGCCGCTCCTGCCATTCGCTGAAGCGCCAACCGCCCGCGAGGGCGGTCACGGCGGCGGCGCCGAGGAGGATCGCACCGCCCCTGCCGCGCGTGATCGCGCCAACGGGCAGCAGGAGGCCGCACCACGCGCCCACCAGCCACCACGGTCCGCTCAGCGCGCCAACGACGGCAAACGCCGCAAGCCACGCGGCCGCCAGCAGGGGGATTGCCACGGACAGGATTCTACGCTCTTCGAGTTGCCGTGGGTGGCCGACCGTAGTGCCCGATACAAGGTAACCCGCGGGCAGAGTGCGAAGGGACCCATCGCACTGCTCCCCTTCTTCCAACGCGTTGGAAGAAGGGGTTGGGGGATGAGGGCGCGAAGGAACCTCAGGCGATGAAGCGGTAGCCCTTGCCCCGGATCGTTTGGATCTGGCTTGCGTCGCCGTGGACCTGCCGGAGCTTCCGGCGGAGGTTGCTCACGTGGGCGCGGACGAGGGTGCTCGCGCCGGCCGAGTCGTGGTACTGCCAGACATCGACGAGGAGGTCTCTCGGATGGAGGATCTCGCCCGTGTGCTCGATCAGGTAGGCGAGGAGCGTCGCCTCGATGTTCGTGAGGTGGGCCTCGCCGTTCACGCTGCGGAGCGTGTTCGTCGTCAGGTCGAGGTCGATGCCTGGCCCCTGACCATCGCGCCTTGGGTGGCCGATCCGCTCGCGGAGGGCCTCGCCGAGGGCCTCAATCGGAAACGGCTTCTTGATGACAGCCCCTTCGATCCGGAAATTCGGCCGCCGCGCGCCCTTATGCAGGAGGTAGATCATGGGCACGCTGAGGGCTCCGAGGGCGGGCGCCAACCACTGATTAAAGACGCTAAAGTTAGCCCCGTCTTCGCCCCGCGGCACTCCCTGAACATCCACCACCAGGGCGTCTGGTTGGTAGGAGGGGAGCTCTTCCATGGCGTCGTCGTAGTTGCTGGCCGTCCGCGTGTCGTAGCCACGTTCGCGGAGGTAGTCAGTTACGGATGTACGCATGCGCGGCTCGCGGCTAATGACGAAAACTAATGCCATGATGTTCTCATGTTGTTAGGCTTGGCGGGGAGCGTTCGAGCAGTTTCCGGACGGCGGGACGTGGTGTCAAGGGATTTCGCCGCTCCACTCGCATAAACGCTGTGAACTTCTCGTCCCTCCACCCGGAGGCCATTGAGTAAATGGTTTGCCGGTGTGGTTTGGCTATCGTACCAACATTGCCGTTCTGTCGTCACTTCATCTCGTAACGCGCGTCTTCGATTTGCGCCTGGATGACACGGTGCGTCCCGCCCTGTTCGACCCAGATCACCTTGGGCGAAGAGCCCCGCTGGACGCGGACCTTCCACGTCTCGAACGTACCCGCGGGGACCGTCAGGCGTTCCGCTTCGATCACCTCCACGCGAGTATTGAGCACGCGAGGCTGTCCGGCGTTGATGACGTAGCTGAAGGCGCCAGAGTAGCCACTCCTCAAGTCGACTGAGCGGGCAAGCCAGAAGAGCTCTTCATCGTCGTACCAGGCCGGTTCGGGGCTCTCCCTGTCCGGTTCGGGGAGGTCGCGCATCGTCGTCCGTACCTTCGATCCGTCGTCGGTCTTGAAGGTCGCTTCGCCCTCGCCGTAGGCCACGGAGTGGGTCGTGGCGCGGCCTTTCGCCGTGTCCGAGATAGTCCGGCTCGAAGACACGGGCCGCAGGGTGGCGGAGTCCACGAGGGCGATCCCGTCGTCGCGGAAGGTATCCCGCCCGCAGAGCCGTTCCAGCCGCGTCCGGCCTGGTTCAGCCTCCGGCGTCGTGATCAGCTTGCACTCGCCCTCGCCCTCCACGCCGCGCGTCGTGATCCGGTAGGTGTACTCCTCCGCGCCTGTCCACGGCGCGCTTTTGAAGACGCGCGCGCTGCCGATCTCTTCGTCGCTCGCGCAGGACGTAGCGAACAGCGCGAGAAGGATGATGGCGGCGAACCGGGTGGGACGGATGACGCGCCTCAAACCGCCACGGCCTCGGCCGCACTGGCGATCGCGACCAGCGCCTTCTCAACGTCGCCAGCGTTGACGTTCAGGTGGGTCACCATGCGAATCCGGCGTGGGCCGAAGGGCACGCCGAGGACGCCGGCCTCGCGGAAGGCGCTCAGCCAGCCATCGACCGTTCCGCGGACGACGTCCGCGACCACGATATTCGTCCGCGGGTCGTTCGGGCGGAAGGCGTCGATCGCGCGGAGGCCATCGGCCAGTCGGCTGGCGTTCGCATGGTCCTCCCGGAGCCGTTCGATATTGTGTTCGAGAGCGTAGATTCCGGCGGCCGCGAGGATGCCCGCCTGGCGCATCCCGCCGCCCAGCATCTTGCGATTGCGTCGCGCTTCGGCGATGAAGTCGCGGGGGCCGCAGAGGAGCGAGCCGACGGGGCAGCCGAGACCCTTCGAGAGGCAGAACGAGACCGTGTCGCAGCGCGCCGCGATGGCTGCGGCGGGAGTCCTGAGAGCGGTTTCGGCGTTGAAGATGCGCGCGCCATCGAGGTGCACGCTCACCCCTCCCGCGTGGGCGATCTCCGCCAGCGCGGCAACGTCGGCGGCCGGCAGGGCGGAGCCGCCGCAGCGGTTGTGGGTGTCCTCCAGGCAGAGCAACGAGGTCCGGGGGACGTGGGAGCCTGGCTCGCGGATCGCCGTGGCGACGGCCTCGTGGTCCAGGCCGCCGTTCGCCAGGTTCACCAGGGCGTGCGTCTGCACGCCCGCAAGGCGGGCGCTCCCGGCCAATTCGTAGTTGAAGATGTGGCACTGGTCGCCCACCAGGATCTCTTCGCCGGGGCGCGTATGGGTCATCACGGCGATGAGATTGGCCATCGTCCCGCTCGGCACGTAGACGGCCGCTTCCTTGCCCATGCGCTCCGCCGCCATCGCCTCCAGGCGGTTGACGGTGGGGTCGTCGCCGAAGACGTCATCGCCGACTTCGGCCGCCGCCATCGCCCGGCGCATCTCTGGGCCGGGCTGGCTCACGGTGTCACTGCGAAGGTCGATGATCTGTGTCATGCGCCCGCGCGCTCCCAGAGCGTCTGATAGTGCTCGGCGCCGAGAATCGCGCCCGTCACCTCTTTGCGTTCTTCCTGAAGGAGTTCGGCCATTACCGTGGCGCAGAGCTCCGCCGCGGCATCGCCACCGAGGGCGATCAGGCGGTCGGAGAGGTGCTGCCACACGCCGCTGGAGAGAAGAACCGGCACGGTCCGCGGCCAGGGGAAGGCGCTCACCTTTTCCGGGAAGCCGAATTCCGGGCGCAGCCGTTTGATCGAGCGGAAACGGTCCTCGACGGATTCCGCCCGCGCCACGATGGCCGCGAACGGGCCGACGCCGGGCTTCGTCCGGAAATCGACGAGCAAGCGTTTCTGCACGATGTGGAAGCGGACCACCAGAACATCTGAAGAGTCGATGAGCTTGAAGACCTCATCGAGATCGACGCCGTAGTCGTCAGTCAT
>JANMTH010000587.1:0-2636 GCA_031390305.1 Thermoflexaceae bacterium | reverse complement strand
AAAAGGTCGCCGTACTGCTGCATGAACTGGTCGAAGTTGGGCTCCTTGCCCGACATCTTGTCCTGGAGCATCTGGTCCAGATCGCCAACATGTCTCCGGAAGACCTCGCCCGCATGAAGGACATGGTCCGCGATCTGAACCAGATGCTCCAGGACAAGATGTCGGGCAAGGAGCCCAACTTCGACCAGTTCATGCAGCAGTACGGCGACCTTTTCGGCGAGAACCCGCCGCGGTCACTCGAAGAGCTGATCGCCCAGATGCAGCACCAGATGGGCCAGATGCAGAGCCTGATGGACAGCTTGCCCGGCGAGATGCGCCAGCAACTCCAGGACATGCTTTCCGATAAGGCCGGCGATCCTGGCCTTCAGCAGGCCCTCAACGAACTCGCCCAGAACATGGAGTACATGTTCCCCATGCGCGAGCTGCGCAACCAATACCCCTTCCGCGGCGATGAAGAGATCGACCTTCAGTCGGCCATGGAGCTGATGAACCAGATGCAATCGATCGACGAGGTCGAGCGCCAGCTCGAGCGCACGCAGTACGGCGGCGATATCGAAGATGTCGATGCCGACAAGCTCGAAGACCTCCTCGGCCCCGAGGCCAAGGAGACGCTTGACCAGCTCAAGCAGTTCCTCGAGATCCTCGAAGACGCCGGCTACATTCGCAAGAAGGGCAACGGCTACGAACTGACGCCGCGCGGCAACCGCAAGATCGGCCAGCGCGCCCTCGGCGAGATCTACTCCACCCTCAAGAAGGACACCTTCGGCAAGCATGAAGTCCGCGAGTCCGGCCAGGGCGGCGACCGCACCGACCAGACGAAGAAGTACGAGTTCGGCGACCCCTTCCACCTCGATATCCAGAAGACCATGTTCAACTCGATGCTCCGCAACGGCGGCGGCACCCCCATTCGCCTTGGCCCGAACGACTTCGAGGTTGATCGCACCGAGATCCTCAGCCAGACGGCGACGGTGATTATGCTCGACCTGAGCTGGTCGATGGCCCTCCGCGGGAGCTTCCAGGCGGCCAAAAAGGTCGCCATGGCCCTGAACAACCTCATTTCCTCCCAGTTCCAGCGCGACAGCCTCTACATCGTCGGTTTCAGCGCCTACGCCAGGGAACTGAAGTCAGAAGAGCTTCCCTACGTCCGCTGGGACGAATCGGTGCTCGGCACGAACATGCACCACGCCCTCATGATCGCGCAGAACCTCCTGGCCAAGCACACCCAGGGAACGCGCCAGATCATCATGATCTCCGACGGCGAACCGACGGCCCACCTCGAAAAGGGCCGCAGCTACTTCGCCTACCCGCCCAGCCCCATCACCATCCGCGAGACGCTCAAAGAAGTGAAGCGCTGCACCCAGAAGCGGATCACGATCAACACCTTCATGCTGGACCGCAACTACTACCTGAAGGAGTTCGTGAACCAGGTCGCTCGGATCAACAAGGGCCGCGTCTTCTACACCACCCCGGATAAGCTCGGCGAGTACATTCTCGTGGACTACGTGGCCAGCAAGCGGAAGAAGCTTTCCGGCGTCAGTTAGGCCTCGCGATTCCGCCGCGCCGCGTACGCGATGCCTGAACCGCACGAACGAGAGCTACGGCGGCCGCTCGCCAAAGGGAGCTGAACAATGAAGATCGATATCCTCACAACCGGGCTCGAATTCCCGGAAGGGCCCACCATCACGGCGGCCGGCGAGCTCGTGGTCACGGAAATCCAGGGGGGTCGGCTGACGCGCATCGCGCCCGACGGTACCAAGAGCACTTTCGCCGAGACCGGCGGCGGGCCGAACGGCGCGGCCCTCGCTCCCGATGGCTCGATCTTCGTCTGCAACAACGGCGGGCAGGTAGCCAACACCGGCGACAAGCCCACAGAACCGGGCCGCATTCAGCGCGTCACCCCGGACGGCGCCGTAACCACCCTCCTCACCGAGGTCGAGGGAGTCGCTCTCGACGCCCCGAACGACGGCGTCTTCGATGCCGATGGAGGCTTCTGGTTCACGAACCCCAACGCCAATCGCGAGCCCGGGACCGTCTGCTACCTCCCGCCCGGTGGTGGCCCGCCCGTCCGCGTCACCGGCGGCATCCGCTTCCCGAACGGGATCGGGATTACGCCCGATGGCAAAGTGCTCGTGGTCTGCGAATCGATGACGGGCTCGCTTCACGCCTTCGAGATCGAGGGCCCGGGCAAGGTCGCCGCCGGCCGCGTCCATGCCCACATCGGCCGGCGGTCCATCCCCGATGGCTTCTGCATCGACTCGCTGGGGCGGATGATCGTCGCCGGATTCCGGACCAACAACCTCTTCGTCTTCGATATGGCGGAGGGCCGCCCGGTCCAGGTCGTCGAACTGCCAGACCAGGGGCCGACCAACTGCTGCTTCGGCGGCCCCGACCTGCGAACGCTCTACGTGACTTCGTCGCAGGCCGGCCAGGTGCTCGTCATGGAGTGGCCGGTACCCGGAATGGCACTCCCTTCGCCCGCCTTCCGCCCCTGACGGTGTTAGGCCGGCCGCTCAACTAACCGCTGGTGGCCGGTAGCCAGCGAGCCGCGCGAGAATACAACGGCCACATCCTGTAGAGTCAGCTGTCGGCACCGCGGAACGCGACGGATTCGGGTATCATGGGTGCGTACGGGTTCC
>JANMTH010000583.1:0-2035 GCA_031390305.1 Thermoflexaceae bacterium | reverse complement strand
AGAAGATCGATCTCGACGCCGGAGAAAACCCGTTCCTACCTCTCGAGAGGTCGAATCCGGAAGAGTTCCTCAGGCAAGTCGAGAACGGGCGCAAAATCTACTATCGGAACTGCGTTTTCTGCCACGGCGACACCATGGCTGGCAACGGCATGTTCGTGCACGGGCTGGACCCGATCCCGACCAACTTCACCGACCAGGGGGCGATCGCGATGTTCCGCGACACCTTTCTCTTCTGGCGGATTTCCAAGGGAGGCCCGGGACTTCCCGAGGAAGGGGGTCCATGGGACACGGCGATGCCCGCCTGGGAGAAACTCCTGAAGGAAGAGGAGATGTGGGAGGCGATCCTCTTTCTCTACGATTTCACGGGCCAGAAGCCTCGCGCCAAGGAGGAGCACGCGAAGCAATGACTTCTCGCCTGATCGGTGCGCGCTTGTATCTCGCGGCTCTCGCTGTCCTGATCGCCTCGCTGTGCGCTGCGCTGGCGGGATCGGTGCGCGCGGCGGCTCAGGACGTCGGGACCGAGGCGCAGCGGGAGTCGGGCAAGAATCTCTACCTCAAGTTCTGTGCGCAGTGCCACAACGGGAACGGGGACGGTGAAGGATACGCCGCCTCCCATCTGCGTCCCAGGCCCCGCAACTTCACGACGGGCAAGTTCAAGGTCCGCACGACTCCCAACGGAGCGCTCCCGACCCATCAGGACCTCGTCAACATCATCAGGCGCGGCATGCCGTACACCTCGATGCCCGCCTGGCCCGACCTCTCCGACCAGGAAGTGTCGGATCTCGCCTACTTCATCACAACCTTCTCGCCCGACTTCTCGAACTCGGAGAATGTCCCCCAGCCCGTGCCGCTCCCGAGCGCGCCGGCCGCCGCAAAAGAGTCGATCGAGCTCGGGAAGAAACTCTACGAAGAGAGCGGCTGCCTAAAGTGCCACGGAACGCTCGGTCGAGGCGACGGACCTTCGGCTCCAACTCTGAAGGATGACTGGGGCCATCCGATACGCGCGGCGGACCTCGCGCAGAGTTGGACCTTGCGGGGAGGCTCGTCCCGCGAGGATATCTTCCGGACGATGAGCACGGGGTTCAACGGCACGCCCATGCCGTCGTTCCTCGAAGCCCTCACGCCTGAGCAACGATGGGCGATCTCGGACTTCATCGTCTCCCTTTCGGGGAGCAACGGGCCTGGCTATTCGAACCTCGTCGTCGCCAAGCACGTCGGAGATCCGATCGATCTTGCCAAGGGGGCCGCGAGCTTCGCCTCCGCTCCTGTGGCTCGCTTTCCGATCGTCGGGCAGATCATGGAACCGGGACGTCGTTCCATCCTCCCGCGACCAGCGTCACCGTTCAGGCGATTCACGATGCGGACTCCATCGCGCTGCTCGTTCGATGGCACGACATGAGCGCGGAGAAAACAGGGAAGAACGGGCCGTCGCTTCCTGTGCCACCGGAGGAGGAGGAGGAGCCAGCGTCTGGCGCACCCGCGAGCGAGAGCGGTGGTGCGAGCGCCGGCGGCTCGACGGGGAGCGTCTTTGGCGAGGAGGAAGTCGCCCCGGCCACGCCCGGGCAGCCGCAGACGCCAGGAGGCGTCCAGCCGCCCGCAGCGGACCCCTTTGGCGAGCCGGAAGCGCCGCAAGCCGGCCAGCCATCCGAGTTCTCCGACGCAGTCTCGATCCAGATTCCTTCGCAGGTGCCGACGAGCGCCCGCAAGCCCTACTTCATTTTCGGCGACGCCCAGAACTCGGTGGATCTCTGGTTCTTCGATCTGGCCCGCCCCGATCCCCTTCAGTTCTCCGGCAAGAACGAGGCGCCCGAGGTTGCGCGAAGGGGCCGCTTGAAGATGACGGACCATTCTCCCTGGTCGTAGCTCGCGACACCAGTGAGATCGCCCGTGTCGTTGGGAGCGATGTCCCCGGTTCCCTTGCCGGTGAACTGAAGGGGATCGGGGCGGGCCAGATCGAAGAACCAGAGATCCACCGAGTTCTGGGCGTCGCCGAAAATGAAGTAGGGCTTGCGGGCGCTCGTCGGCACCTGCGAAG
>JANMTH010000530.1:0-5545 GCA_031390305.1 Thermoflexaceae bacterium | reverse complement strand
TTATCCAACCGCGCGTGCCAGGCGCTTTGCAGCGTAAGCCGCCAGTCCACCGGCCCCACCGCAAGCACCGTCGCCCGAGCCTGACACTGCCCACCTTCGCGGCCTAAAACCACCAGCAATTCGCCGGGCACCGAAGCGGGCGGCTCCTCCAGCCGGACGGCCAGATCCTGGTGGTCCGACGTGACAACCAGCGCCCGAAGCAGTTTCGAACCCCGCCCGCCCCCGGGCAGAAGGGCGACGAGCGCCCCGTCCAGCTGTGAGATATCCATATTCCGATCGTCGGCCAAACTGCCCGCGATCTGAAGCGCGCCTGGCGGAAATCGTAGCCCTTCGGACCATCATTTTCCGCCCATCGGCCCCTGGCCGCCGCGCCAGAAGGCGCGCAACCTGAGAAACGGCGGGTGGTGGCCGTCTGGGGCCGGACTGGTCACCACCCCGCCAAAAGTCTCCCGGTGGCACGGCGTCGGCGCCCGCCCCGGACGCGCCAGGCGAACCGGCGGCTAGCCGGCCCGCCGCGTAGGAGCTTTCGCCCGCCGCGAAGCGAACGCCGCCTTGCCCCGCGCGCTCCGCTCCAACAACTTCTTGTTCGCGGCCTCCCGCTCCTCGGCGCCGCGCGCCTTCGACATCTTCTCCGGCTCCAGCGTGTTCGTCGTGTAGCTGCAGTGCGGGTAGTTCCAGCATCCGTAGAACGTCCCACGCTTCGTCTGCTTCTCCACCAGCTGCCCGCTCCCCGGCTCTTCCGGGCATTCGACACCGACAGGGACGCCTGTGCGAAAGTCGCACTTCTTCGTCTCGCGCTGCACGCAATCGATGTAGGGACCGAACGGCCCCGACTTCTGCATCGTCGCCGAACCGCACTTCGGACAGGCGAAGCTGGTCTCACGCGGCGCCGCGACGAGGATCGGCTCGCCGTCCTCGCCCATCGGCAACGAATTCGTGCACAGCGGGTAGCGCGGGCAGGCGTAGAACTTCCCGTTCCGCCCCCACTTGATCACGAGATTCGCCTCGTTGCACACGTTGCAGCGGATCGCGGTCTCTTCCTGGCGCTTCTCCGCGTTCTTCTTTCCCTCCTCGACGCGTTCGCTGAAGCGGTCCCAGAAATCCTTGATCAGCGCAAGGTAGTCCCGCTTCCCATCGGCGACCTCGTCGAGGTCCTCCTCCATGTCGCTGGTGAACGGCACGGCGACGTACTCGTCCACATGCTCGACCAACAGGTCGTTTACGAGGAAGCCAAGCTCCTGGGGCACGAGGGCGCGGCCCTGCTTCGTCACGTAATCGCGCTTCTGCACGGTCTGGACGATCGTCGCATACGTGCTCGGCCGGCCGATGCCCTGCTCCTCGAGCGCCTTCACGAGCGACGCCTCGGTGTAGCGTGGCGGCGGCTCGGTGAAGTGCTGGCGCCTATCGACGGCGCGCCGCGCCAGGACGTCCCCTTCGCTCAGCTCCGGCAGCGTGCCCTCCACATCTTCGTCATCGTCGCTATCTTCGTTCTCGTTCCGCCCATACACCGCCAGGTGGCCGGGGAAGGTGAGCTGCTGGGTGCTGGCGGCGAATACACCACGAAGCGTGCCCGCCTCCGTCGCGTTCACCTCCACGCGCATCGTCGCGTAGCGGGCGTCGGCCATCTGGCTGGCCGTGAAGCGCTCCCAGATGATCCGGTAAACGGCCAGTTCGTCCCGCCCGAGGACGGTTCGCAAACTCTCCGGCGTTCGCGCCGCGGAGGTCGGCCGGATAGCCTCGTGGGCTTCCTGGGCGCCGCGCGTCTGCGTCCGGTAGACGCGCTCCTTCTCCGGCACGTAGGCGTCGCCCCAACGCTGCCCGATGTAGCGGCGTGCTTCTCCACGGGCGATCGGCGAAACGTTGAGCGAGTCCGTCCGCATGTAGGTGATCAGGCCGACGGCGCCCTCGCCCGGGATCGTGACCCCTTCGTACAGCGCCTGCGCCGCGCTCATCGCCCGTTGGGCGCCCATCCCCAGCCGGTTGTTGGCCGCCTGCTGCAACGTGCTCGTCGTGAACGGCGGCGCGGGCGACTGCTTCCGCTCACCCTTCTTCACCGAGGCCACGGCGAAATCGGAGCGCCGGAAGGTGGCCAGGAGGGCGTCGGCCGCTTCCTGGGAGCCGATCGCGGGCGCCGAGCGTTCGCCGTTGGCGTCCGCCTTGGGCGGCTTCAGCCAGCCCGCGGCCGCCCGCCCACGTTCGCCGATGAGCCGCGAAAGGTCGGCTGTGAACGCCCCATCGCCACGCGCCAGGCGGGCGTGGATGCTCCAGTACTCCTGCGCATTGAACTTCAGGATCTCCCGCTCCCGCTCCACGATGATGCGCAGAGCCACGCTCTGCACGCGGCCAGCGCTCGCGCTCCGGCTCACCTTATTCTGAACGAACCAGGTGAGCGGGAAGCCGATCAAGCGATCCAGCACGCGCCGCGCCTGCTGCGCGTCGACGAGGTGCATATCGAGCGTCCCGGGGTGGCGGAAGGCCTCCTCGATCGCCGGCCGCGTGATCTCGTGAAAGACGACACGTGAGGTCTTCTCCACGGGAATCCCCGCCGCTTCGCGAATGTGCCAGCTGATCGCCTCCCCCTCACGGTCGGGGTCTGTCGAAAGGTAGACGCGGTCGGCCTGCCTGGCCGCCTCCGCGATCTCGCTGATGACGTCGCTCTTGTCGATCCCCCGTGCCTTGTTCTTCACCACGACGTACTTCGGCGTGAAGTCGCCGTTCTCAATGTCGGCGACGCCGTATCCGTAGTTCGGCAGGTCACGCACGTGGCCTACCGAGGCGATCACCCGGTAGTCGCTTCCGAGAATGTTCTCCACCGTCCGCGCCTTCGCCGGCGATTCGACGATGACCAGGTTCTTCGCCCCACGGCGTGAGGATCGTGGAGCGCCGCTGGCGGCCTTGGCACTCGCCGGGCGTGCGGTGGCGCGAGCCCGTGTCGAGGCTGCTCGTGGCGCCTTTTCCGCTGTTGATGCTGTCGTCATTGCTGATTCACCGTTCGGCCGTTTCACCCGGCAGTGTTTGAGCGTAGGCACACGGAGTCTGCTTTGTCGAGGGAACGATGGGGAATGAACTCCGCGGTGCTTTTCGCTGGCCCGCGGCCAGGAGCTCACACCGGCAGCGAGTAGACCTGCGGGCGTTCCTGCCGCACCGCCCCTTTGAGCTCGAGGATCTGCAACGTCGCGCTCACCTGGGCTACCGGCATCCCCGAGGAACGAGCGATCTCGTCTACGTGCAGCGGCCCCTCCTGGAGGAGGTGAACGACCCGCCCCTCGTCGCCCGAAAGATGAAGCGGCGCGGCCGGCAGGGGCCGCGCCGCTTTCGTCAGTGGAAGCTGGCCGCCGGCCGAAACAAGGTTCAGCTCCTCGCAAAGCTGCTCCGGCGTCGCTACCAGCCGGGCCGTGTTCTCGCGGATGAGCTGGTTGGTGGCGCTGCTCTGCTTCGAAAAGATGCTGCCAGGGATGGCGAAGACATCGCGCCCCTGTTCGAACGCCCAATTCGCCGTGTGCAGCGCCCCGCTCCCTTCGCCAGCCTCGACGACGAGCGTTGCCTGAGCCAGTCCGGAAAGGATCCGGTTGCGGCGGGGAAAGTAATCCGGCCGCGCTGGGATGCCCGCCGGATACTCGCTCACGAGGCAGCCGTTCAGGCGAATCCGATCGGCCAGGCCCGCGTTCTCCCGCGGGTAAACCTGGTCGATGCCGCCCGCCAGGACCGCGACGGTAGGCACCCCCCGCTCGACCGCCACCCGGTGCGCGATCGCATCGACGCCTCGGGCCAGGCCGCTCACGATCGCCACCCCGGCCGCCGCCAACGCCTCGCAGAAGTGCTCCGTCGCCTGGCGCCCATACGGTGTTACCCGCCGCGTGCCGACCACCGCGACGGCCCGTTCGAATTGTGGCCCGGCGGTGCCGCGCATGAAAAGCACGGGTGGGCTCTGGGGGATATCACGCAGGAGCGACGGATAGTCCTCATCCAGCCAGGTGAAGGCGCGGACCTCCAACTTCTCCAGCCAGGCCAGCTCGTGAGCGGGATCGAACGCTGTCCGCGCCTTCTGGAAGGCACGCACGTACTGCGCCTCCAGGCCCGCCCGGCTGACCGCTTCGGGCGAGGCCTCCCAGGCCGCTTCAACGCTCCCGAAATGCGTGAGGAGAAGCGAGAAGTTCGTGCTCCCCAACCCTGCTCGGCGCAACGCCAGCCAGTTCGCCAACCCTTCCCTGTTTGCCATTCGGGCGCGAAGTATACGCCGCCGCCGCCACTACGCCCGCAACGTCTTCAGCCAGCGCACGGCCTCATCCAGCCCCGCATCGAGGCCGCGCGGCGCTATCCCGATCGCCCGCCCCTGGGCGTCATCGATCTGGACCGGCCCGAGCTTTCCATACACTTCCGAACGCCGGGCGAACCCGTGTGCTCGCGGGCCCAATTCGCTCCCGGGAGCGAGCGCGTTGGCCCGGAGGTCGCTCCCCCAACGCTCCGCGAATCCGTTCAGAACGCGCGAGAACGGTGCGACCTCGCCGCAGACGATGTAGCGCTTCCCGGCCGCTCCGTGTTCCAGCGCCGCAAGGTGGGCGTCGGCCACGTCCTCCGCGACCACCCAGCCAACCGGCGCGTCCACAACCGCTTCGATCTCGCCCCGGACGAAGGCGAGAAAGAGCGCGTTATAGCTCGAAGCGCCCACCGGGCTGGGGCCGTACGCATTCACCACGTTGACGATGCAGGCGTCCTGTCCGGCCGATGCGGCGGCGAACACCTCGCCCTCCGCCTCGCACTTCGTCACCGAGTAGATGTCGACCAGCGCCGTCGCGTTCGGCCCCGTCTCGCTCACGAGCCCCGATCGCTGAATGATCGCAGCACTGCTGCTCGTGTATACGACGCGCCGCACCCCGCTCCGCGCGGCTGCCCGGAGGATAGCCCGCGTGCCACCGACGTTGATCGAACGGGAATCCGCCGGCGTCATCCCCAGCGATGCGGCGAGATGGATGACGCCATCACAGCCCTCCATCGCCGCCGCCAGGCCGTCCTCGTCCGTCAGCTCGCAGGCTACCCGTTCCACCTGTTCGGCCAACACCGCCGCTTTCGCCGGAGTCCGCACCAGAGCCCGGACCTGCATTCCCCGCGCCAACGCCGATTCCACCAGGACCGACCCCAGATACCCGGTGCCCCCGGTTACGAAGATCTTCATCGCCTACCCCAAACGATCGGATGCCCGGCAGTGTAGGGCACCCGCGGGCGGCCCAGTGAAAACGCCTTGCGCTACCTCGCAAAAGTCCGCGATACCTGATCCCGTCCCTCCGCATCGGTTCTCCCCTCGCCCAGCGCACTGGGAGAGCAGAATCCCTACCCGCGGGGTGAGGGCGCAGCGCCCGGCATCGAACGCCCGCTTTCTCAAGTTAGCGCCACCTCACGAAAGTCCGCGATACCTGATCGCGTCCCTCCGCATCGGTTCTCCCCTCGCCCAGCGCACTGGGAGAGGGGTCGGGGGTGAGGGCCGATCGCCCGGCATCGAACGCCCGCTTTCTCAAGTTAGCGCCACCTCACGAAAGTCCGCGATACC
>JANMTH010000504.1:0-2904 GCA_031390305.1 Thermoflexaceae bacterium | reverse complement strand
ACGCTGACGGCCTGAGCGCGTTCGCGGCCGGCCTGGCGGGACGCGGAGGCGCAGAGGAAGCGGAGGCGGGGATCAGGGTCCGTTGTCGTCGTCGGGCGCCGTGAGGTTCGGTTTCCTGTCCCGCGAGAAGGCGGCGAGGCGGTCCTTCATGAGGGCGAGGGTTACGAGGCCGGCGGGGCTGTGGACGTGTTCGAGGGCTTCGCTGAAGGCGGTGACGCGGATGCGGCTGGTTGCTGCGCGCGCGGCTTCGAGGACGGGTTCGAGGAGGTCGTCGCGGCGGGAGGCGATGACGGCGACAGCCAGGTAGCGGACGATATCGTCGCCAGCATCATCCAGGAGTTGACGGAGGGTGGGTACGAGGGCGGCGGACGGATGGCCGATGATGAGGTCGCAGAGACCGAGGTGGATCGTTTCGCGGGAGTCCTCGGTGAAGTGGCTGGCGGCCGCGAGGGCGGCTTCGGCGGGCGCCCCGGCGAGGCCGCGCAGGCATTCCGCGAGCACGTCGGCCTGGTAGGCGTCGCCGGTGAGGACGCAGAGGAGGAGCGGTGCGAAGGCCTCGGCCGCGCTGAGGATGCGTGCGGCGGTGACAGCGGGCTCGCCATCGCCACGGGATGTGCGGGCGGTATCGGCGAGGAGTTCGACGGCGCGGTAGATGGCGGTTTCCTGGTCGACGTTGAAGAGGCAGATGAGGCCGGCGGAGCGGACGCCGACGGGGCCGCCGCGGTCCTGGATCGAGGGTTCGAAGGTGTGGGTGGCGCGGTCGAAGATTTCGCGATCGCCGTCCTGGGCGGTGTCGCGCATGGCGCGGAGGATGGCGGCGCGGACGAAGCCACCGGCGTCTCGCTTCGGGCCACCTTCAGCGGCCCAGGCCCAGAGGGAGCGGAGGGCGGGAAGCTGGTCCGCGTCCGGCGCGGCGGCGAGCGCGGCGAGGCCGGTGAGGAGAAGGTCGAGGTCGCGGTGGGTATCGAGCAGCGAGGCGGCGAAGGCGGCGCGGGCCGGCGGATTGGAGGAGAGCGCTCGCAGGCGGTCGAGGGCGCGGCGGATATCGGGGGAGGAGGTGGGCCGGGGCATGTGTGGAGTGTAGAGGAGTGACGAACGGGACGAAGGCGAAGAACGGTCCCCGGGTATCTCAGGCAGGCGGCGGATTGTACGCTTCGTGATGATGACCGAAGAAGCTCCCGTTCGACCCGTGACCGAGACGATCGTTGGTTCGTTCAACCGCCTGTTCGAAGCGGATTCGGCCTGGGTGCAGGCCGCGTTCGACCTGCCGGGCGGCCAGCGTTGGGAGTACCGCGAGCCGAACGCCGTGGTGTTGGTGCGGAACGGGATGCTGCAGGTTTCGGCGGTCCCCTATACGCGGAGCAACGACCGCGTGCAGATCTTGGACAACGCCAAGCACATGTATTTCTCGAAGGAGCGCTTCGCCGTGCCCGAGGGCGGGCGGATCACGTTCGAGATCCAGATCGCGGCGCGGACCGTGAACACGGTCCCGGGGAACCTGTACGACGGCTACGTTTCGTGGAACCTGCTGGACCTGACGACGGGCTGGGCGCTGGACTTCTTCACGGGTGGCGTAACGGTGGCGACGGTCTACGGCCGTCTGCCGTTCCCCGGAGCGGCCGTCCCCGAGACGGGCCCCGCGCGAGCGTTCTGCCTGTTCAACGAACTGAAGGATCTCCCGGCGGCCCAGGGACAGCTCCACACCTATCGGATCACCTACGACCAGGGGGCGGACGTTGTTGAGTTCGAGGCGGATGGCCGGATCGTGGACCGCTATGAGCGTGTTCCTGACAAGATCACGGGCTTTACGGCGGCGGTCGGCCTGATGTCGGAGATCGACATCGTCGATGGGAAATCGGTGAGCTGCCACGGCCAGGGCGTCGTTGGGCAGTGGGGTCCGATGCGCGTGGTGACGGAGGGATGATCGCGTGGAGGTGACCGTCGTTGGGGCGGGGGTGATCGGCCTGACGGTGGCCGTGGTATTCCAGCGCGCCGGTCACGAGGTGCGGGTCGTCGCGGCGAAACGGGGGTTGGAATCGACATCGGGGGCGGCCGGAGCGGTCTGGCTGCCGGTGCGGATCGAGGCCGGCGGCCGCGAGTTCGGCTGGGCGATGCGAAGCTATCGCGTGTTACGGGAGCTGGTGAAGAGCGCGCCCGAGGCGGGCGTGGACGACCTGACGGCATGCGAGGTGGTGGTGGAGAAGGAGCGGCCGTGGTGGGGGGACGCGGTGGATGGCCTTGAGCTGATCGACGCGCGGCCGATCTATCGGCGGGCGGAGGCGGCCTGGACCTTCCGGACGCCGCGCTGCGAGCCGGCGCTCTACGTGCCCTGGCTCGAAGGCCAGATCGAGCGGCCGATCGAGTGGCGGGAGGTCTCGGCGCTGGAAGAGCTGTCTGGCGATGTGGTCGTGAACTGCACGGGATTGGGAGCGCGGGAGCTTTGTGGGGACGATGAGCTTGTGGGCGTGCTGGGTCAGACGCTGATCGTGGCGCCAGGGACGTTGCGAACGGATACGTTCATCGGAGACGAGCGGGACCACGCGGCGATCTTCTATTCGATTCCGCGGCGGCGGGAGATCGTCCTTGGCGGCTGCCGGACGGAGCTTCCGGGCGTGAGGGATGTACCGGAGCCGGACGCGGCGTTGCGGGAGGCGATCCTGGCGCGCTGCCGGGAGGCGGGGTACAAGCCCGGGCCGGTGATCCGGGAGCGCTGTGGGTTGCGGCCGGTGCGGCCGAGGGTACGCCTGGAGCGCGAGGGGCGGGTGGTGCACAACTACGGCCATGGCGGGGCGGGATACACGTTGAGCTGGGGCTGCGCGGAAGAGGCGCTACGGCTGGCGGAGGAAGCGACGGCGTGACGAACGGGGAGCGGCGGCTCGACCCGCGGGTGGGGCTCTGCTCGGT
>JANMTH010000493.1:0-1918 GCA_031390305.1 Thermoflexaceae bacterium | reverse complement strand
TTGGCGGTGGAGCATGGCCTGCACAACTACATGCGCCGGCTCCGACCGTATCGGGACCTGAATCGTTTTAACGGCAACTTCCTGTTCGTGCTGTCGCACCTTTATACGATTGGCAAAGGCGTGACGATGCTTGCGCTCGCTCGGCAAGGAGTCTTCGAATTCAGGAGGGACGTGGCGTTCAGCAAGCTCGCGGAACGTTCCCCCTCACTGCGTCCGGCAATCGAGTACCTCACTCTGCTTCGTCCCTTCTACACCGTCGTGACGGGCCGACCGCGTGAGCGACTGCCGTTTTCATTCAATGGCGCGGTCACTCCGGCACGGCAGGCGATAGAGGCGATCGTGACAATCGCCAACTCCATCCCCAGGTGAAGAAGAGCCCGCCCATCGCCCCCGAGCTGTTTGACATCCTGGTCGAATTCGCGGACACCGTTCGAGAGGGTGAAGCCGATCCAAACGATCGGCTGACGGAGGCGTCGGATGTAATCGTGTTCTGTCAAAACTTCTACATACAGCTGTTCCAGAACGCGCTCGGAATAACGATTACCGCCCTAGATGATGCCGCGAAGGAGAAGGCCGTCCGCCTTCGGCGCAGGCTGGCGGAGAAGAATGCGCCGGCGACTACGCTTCAGTTGATCACGTGGT
Source organism: Thermoflexaceae bacterium (assembly GCA_031390305.1). Taxonomy (GTDB): domain Bacteria; phylum Chloroflexota; class Dehalococcoidia; order Tepidiformales; family Tepidiformaceae; genus JANMTH01. The sequence continues at coordinate 1,276 of JANMTH010000493.1, read as the reverse complement.
TCGAGCGGCTTTGTGAGATCTGGCCAGACGTACTAGACGAGGTCTACGGCGGTGGTGTTGAGGATCGGCTCGCGTTTTACGGCGGCTATGTAAGCAAGCTCTTGCGCCGGGCACGCGCATGGGCAGCTGCTACCGGGCTCGAAGAGTTAGACAAGCCGATCGAGCGCGCCGCTCGTGCAGTAACAGAGATCGTAGATGCGCTAGGTAGCGAGCGAGACGCAGCGGCGTCCCGGAAGCGAAAGCGCGCAGTTGCGAAGAAGCCGGGGCGACAGCGTCGTTGACCGAGCCACCCAACAAGGAAGAACTCCTGCGGCTGTTGGAGATGGACTACGACCGCACGAACAAGTTCATTGAAGGCGTCTTGTCGACGATCGTTACCATTCGCGGCTGGGCGATAACGATTTCGCTGGCGCTGCTCGGCGTCGGCTTCGATCGTGATCTATCGCAAGCCGCACTACTTGCCGTGGTCGTGACGCTGCTGTTTGCAGCACTCGATGCCTATCACTCGTGGTTGTATACGCAAGCGATAGATCACACGCGCTCAATCGAGGCAATCCTCGCTCGGTACTACGCCAGCCTGGTCAGGGGACACATCGATGCGGACGCCACCGAAGACTTCGCCGTCAAGCTTGAAACGCACCGCTTCGGACTCTCGGCGAATCTGTCACGCTTTGGTTGGTCGAAGATCGGCAGCCTAAGGCCGAGATTCATGGTCTTCCTGTACATCGCGCTCTTACTGGTCGCCGCCGTGGCCGCCTGCCTCATCCAGCTCTAGATCGAGCCGCCAGGAGTGCTCGCTGCACCGTCCAGCTCCGCGAAAACTAGGTCTCAAGAATGGCGCTGGTTGCTCCCGTTAGGCCGACCCGCCGGATCCGGACCCTTGGGTGCTCGTCTGCCGGTACGCCTGACTGGCTGACCAAGATTGCGCACTCCGTCATGCGGTCGACGTGCAGGCTTTCGGCTGCCAGCCCTGAGCGTCGAGGGTACTCGTCGTGGTGAGCACCGGCTCCGAGGAAGAGGGAAGGTGGCCTCGGCAGGCCTTCGCCGCTCGGATTGACCCGCTGTGGGCTGCTCCCTCATACTTACGCGTCGGCGCTCTTTCGGGCGGTGAAGGCCCCTCCGGGGCCCTCATTTTGCGCATCGGCCTGCTCGCGATCTTGTGAGTGCGGCCGCGCTGCGCCCGGGACCGAACCTTCGGGTGGCGTCCCGGTACTTGGGGGAGATGTCAGAGACGCGTGACCACAAGTCCGTGTCTTGGCGCGTTCGAGCGGTAATA
>JANMTH010000468.1:0-4829 GCA_031390305.1 Thermoflexaceae bacterium | reverse complement strand
TCATGTCTTCACTGGCATACAGGATGACGAGCGCTTCTTCCACCTCCGCGTCCGTCAGAGGGGGCACGTCCTTCGACGCGGGCCCGTGTCCTGCCACAGTTGGTGGTTCAGGGCCGTCGGGGTCGACTTGCGCGCCGACCGCATAGATTAGGAGCACGCTTGCTCCGGCGACGGTCGAGCACAGAAACAGCAATCGCAGCACGCTGCGCCGGTGGATCATCATCGGTACCTTCTTGCTCGCGTACCCTAGCCCCAACTCAAGATCGCCGCTATGGGCCAACGGCCCATCTTTCACGTTTCCGTGGCGTTCTCTGCCATCTCGCGCAGGTAGATCTCGGCCGCCTGGTGGCGGGAGTGGACGCCGAGCTTCGCCAGGACGCTCTCCATGTGACGTTTGACCGTCGCCTCAGCAAGGACGAGTTCGGCCGCGATCTCGCGGTTGTGCATGTAGCGGGCGAGGAGCGCCAGCACATCCAGTTCGCGCGGCGTCAGCAGCGCCAGGCTTGTCCCTTGTCCCTTGGGTCCATTCGCTCATCTCCGTCTCCGTGGGGCGCAAGCGCCACGATACACAGGCCGCCCGACATTGCAATACCGGCATGCGCCGAATTCCGGGCGCTTCACCCGCCCTTTACGGTCGGACCACTTGCGAATTCGGGCGGGAAGCGCGACCCTTCGCGCGTGCGCGTGGCCCTGTTCGACCCCTGCTACCTGGGCGTCCTTCGCCCCTCCGATGCGGGACACGCGCGGCGTGTGCTGGAGGCGCTGGGCGATGAGGTGGCGCTGATCGATGGGCGCTGCTGCGGCCAGCCGGCGTTCAACAGCGGCTTTCGGGGCGAGGCGAAGAGCGCGGGCCTCCAGCTCTTGCGGGCGGCGCGTGGCTTCGATGCCGTCGTCGTCGCCTCCGGTTCGTGCACGAGCATGGTGACGCACTACCTGCCCGGCCTCTTCGATGGCTCGAAGGCGGCGGGGGCGCGCCACATGGCCGCTCGCTTTCACGAGTTCGCGAGCTACGTGAATGCCCACCCGAACGCGGGTGCCCTGGCCCTGAAGCTGAACGGTGTGGTGGCGTACCACGATTCGTGCCACCTGCGCCGCGAGCTGGGGGCGACGGAGGCGGTGACGGCGCTCCTCGGCCGGGTGCAGGGGCTGGAGGTGCGGCGGCTGGCGAATGAGGCGGAGTGCTGTGGCTTCGGCGGCGCGTTCAGCGTGAAGCTGCCGGAGGTTTCGGGCGGCATGCTGCGGGCGAAGCTGGAGGATGTGAGCGCGACGGGCGTGCGGGTCCTGGTCTCGACGGATGTCTCCTGCCTCGCCCAGATCGAGGCGGGCGCGCGGGGGACCGGTGTGATGCTCGAAACATGGTCGATCGCCGAACTGCTGGCGAAGGCGCTGCCATGAGCGCCTACCGCGAACGTGCCGCCACGGAGATCCGGGAAGAGCATCCGGCGGCGACGCTGACGCCGATCATGCGGAAGCTGGTCGATGACAGCGCGGCGATGCTCACCCGCGGCCCGGCCGATGCGCGTGCCCGTGCGACGGCCGCACGCGCCTATGCGATCGACCACCTGGAGGAGCTGCAAGGCCAGGTGCGTGCGAACTTCATGCGGCGGGGCATCGGCTATCACCGCGCGGCGACCGATACGGAGGCCGTAGCGATCATCCTGAGACTCCTCGGCGACGCGAAGCGGGTGGCCAAGTCGAAATCGATGGTCGGCGAGGAGGTTGGCCTGACACACGCCCTGCGGGCGGCGGGGATCGACCTGTTGGAGACGGATATCGGCGAGTACATCGTCGATATCGAAGGACGCGGGCCGAGCCACATCACGGCGCCGGCGATCCACCTGAACCGGGCACGCATCCGGGAGATGCTGGCGCGCGGCGGGGCGGAGCTGCCGGACGACGACCCGGTGCGGCTTTCGCGCTTCGTGCGAGATATCGTCGGGACGTTTTTCGCGGATTGCGACGCGGGGATCACGGGGGCGAACGCGGTCATCGCCTCGAGCGGGCGGCTGATGGTCGTCGAGAACGAGGGCAACGTCTCCCTCGGCGTGAGCCACCCAAAGCTCCACATCGCGATCACGGGGATGGAGAAGGTGGTGGCCGACGAAGCCGGGGCGCTGGCGATTCTCGAGGTGCTCGCACCGAGCGCGACGGCCCAACCGCTGACCTCGTTCACGCACTTCCTGGCGGAGCCGGACGCGGGCCAGGAGCGGCACGTCGTGTTCGTGGACAACGGGCGGTCGCGCATCCTTATGGAGCAGCGCTATCGCGACATCCTCAAGTGCATTCGTTGCGGAGCCTGCATGAACGGCTGTCCGGTGTACCGCGCGGCGGGCGGACTGAGCTATGGCTCGCCGTATATGGGGCCGATCGGGGCGGTGCTTTCGCCGTTGCTCTGGCCAGATGGGCGTTACGCCGACCTGCCTGGCGCATCGAGCCTGTGCGGGCGCTGCACCGAGGTCTGCCCGGTGGGCATCCCGCTCCACCGGATGCTGCTCGACCTTCGGGCGGACGCCGCGCCGAAGGCATCTATAAGGGAGAAGGCCGCGTGGAAGGCCTGGGCGGCGACGTTCGGCACGGCGAGGGGTGCGCGGGCAGCTTCGGCGCTGGGGCGCATCGCCCTGCGCGCGGCGGGGAGCATCCCGTTGCGGCGGGGTGCCGAATCGGCCGACCCGCGGCTGTTACCGTTGGTCGAACCGGAACGCGACCCGGCGGCGCTCACTTCTGCGGCGGCGCCGCGCCATCCGCTGGCGGTTGTCGCGCTCGAAGAGATCAGCACGGAGCCGGACCTGGAGACGCTCTTTCGCCAGCGGGCGGCGGCGCTGGGCGTCCTCGTGGTGGCGGCGGCCGCTTCGCGGGATGGGGACCGGCATCTGAGGGCGACGGCGGGGATCGCCTCGACGGGGAGCCTGGTGCTTTCCGGACCAGCGGCGGCGCGGCGACCGCTGCTGGCGGCCAGGCGTGTCGTCGTCCACCTCGACCCGGCGCTGATCGTTCGCTATCCGTCGGATGTAGGCCCGTACCTGGGCGATGGCGACACGCTGATCCTGACGGGAGCGAGCCGGACGGCGGATATCGAGAAGATCATCGTGCGGGGGATTCACGGGAGCGAGGAGCTGGTGGTGGTGGTGGGGTAGGGCGCTACGCGCGGGCCGTTGGCCGTTAGGCGTTGGCGAGCGCGGTCTGGCGATGATCGGCGGCCCGTGGCCCCGGTGGGCCACGACTACCGGAGTCCGGCGACGCCGGGGTGGGGCGCGGGTCTTGCGGAGGTGCACGCGTACGGCTGCGGGCCGTTGGGCGTTGGCGAGCGCGGTCTGACGATGATCCGCGGCCCGTGGCCCCGGTGGGCCACGACTACCGGCGGGGTGTGCGCAGGCGTGTGGCGCGCGTGTACAATGCGGCGCATGTCAGAAGCTGTAACGCCCCGCCTCCGCCTCGCGACCGAGGCCTGCAGAGCGGCGGCGAAGGGCGACCGAAGCGAGAGCTGGAGGTCCGAATGACACGCGACCTGGGCCAGGAAGCGTATACAGCCACATTGAGTCACTTCGTCGATGAGGGCCGTGCACCGCATTACATCGAACTGGCGCGGACGCTTGGCTGCTCGATCGAAGAGGCCCTGGCGGCGCAACACGAAGCGGCAGAGCGAGCTGGGGCATCGTGGTTTGCGGACGGGTCCGACATTGTTGGCGCGTGGCCGCCGTTCAGCAACGTCCCGACGATGTATGCGATCTCGATCGACGGGACCGAAAAGTGGTATGGCCAGTGAGCACTGGAATCGCTGGCCGTGAGCCAGCTCGTGCCGGGCAAAGAAGTGACTATCTCCAGTCCGTGCCTGGATTGTGGTGAGCCGATCGTCATCCGGATGAAGGACGGCAGCCTGATGGAGGTGTCGCCGTCCTCCGCGGTCGGACATGCCAATCAGCCCCTCGCCGCCTGGGGTTCGAACGGTTGGCCGGACACCTGATCGAGAATGAACTTCTTCCGGTCGGAGGAGCATCTTCGAAATTGGCGACTTTTCGACCAATCGTGCATTGATGGATGTCAGCCTGTGTCGGATTGGGCTGCGGTGTTCAATCTCAGGGCGTTTGCACGCCGTCTGGACAGCGACTTCCTGGCGCGGTCGGCGGAGTACGGCGGGGAAGCGTTCGCTGCCTTGGCGGCCCTCGGGAGCGGACCTTTCTGGGGTGTTCCGGCGGCCCCCTGAGTCCGGCCGCTTAACGTTTTGCGCATCAGCTCGCGGTCGCGTGTACAATGCGGCGCATGTCAGATGTTGTAACGCCCCGTCTCCGCCTCGCGACCGACGAGGAGCTGCCCGAGAAGATGCGCGGCCGCCACGACCTGGTGACGCGCGTCTTCGGCCACAATTCCGTGCTCCTGGAGAGCTGGTACAAGTGGTACGGCCCGCTCATCCGGGATCTTTCGCTTCCGGCGCGCCTGAAGGAGATCTGCCGTTTCCGGGTGGCGCAACTGAATTCGTGCGAATTCTGACAGGCCGCCCGGCTTCCGGTGTCACCGGAAGGAGCGACCCTCGAAGAGGAGACGATCGCGGGCATCCGCAACTGGTCGGACGCCGATTTCACGGACGCCGAGAAAGCGGCGCTGCACTACACGGAGCGCCTGTTCATCGACCACAACAACATCGACCAGGCGCTGTTCGACGAGCTGCTGGCGTTCTATACGGAAGAGCAGATTGTCGAGCTGGGCTGGGCCGTGGTGAGCTACCTGGGCTTCGGGCGGCTGATCCATACGTTTGGGCTGCGTCCGAACTGATCCTCCGGGGTGACCGGAGGCTCAGCGGGGCCGGTGGTTCGGGAGTCGGCGGCCCCGGTGGG
>JANMTH010000429.1:0-6254 GCA_031390305.1 Thermoflexaceae bacterium | reverse complement strand
ATGACGTTCTTGACGCCATAGGGGACCGCGTCTTCCGTATAGCCGCTGGATATTCCGCCGCAGAGGACGACTCGCGCGCGCATCGCGATCTGGCTGAGGACGCTATCGAGGATCTGGCCGCCGACGTTGTCAAAATAGACGTCGATCCCGCCCGGACAGAGCTCCCGTAGCCGAGCCTCGACGTTCTCGGTCTTGTAGTTGATGCAGGCGTCGAAGCCGAGATCGTCGCGAACCCAGGCGCACTTCTCGTCGCTGCCAGCAAGACCGACGACGCGTGCGCCCTTGATTTTCGCGATCCGGCCGGCAACGGAGCCCGTGGCGCCAGCGGCGCCGGAAACGACGACGGTCTCGCCGGGCTTCGGCTGGCCGAGTTCAAGCATCCCGAAGTACGCGGTCATGCCGGTGGCGTTGAAGACGCTCATCGCCAGCGGCAGCGGCAACCCGGGCTGCACGGGCGACATCGGCGCCAGGCCACCGCCGTCGGTCACCGCGTACTCCTGCCAGCCGGTCATCCCCTGCACCACCTGCCCGGGCGCGAACGCGGCGATCCGCGACGCCACCACCTCGCCGACGCCGCCGGCCCGCATGACTTCGCCGATCTGGACGGGTGGGAGGTACGACGGCTGATCGATGAGCCAACCGCGCATCGTCGGATCGATGGAGACGTAGATAGTGCGGACGAGCATCTGGCCATCCGTCAGCTCTGGAACAGCCGATTCCTTGAGCACGAACGTCCCCGGCTCGATCGCTCCACGAGGGCGGCTGGCCAGGACGAGCTGGCGATTCACGGTGGGTGCCATGGTGTTCTCCTCGATCGATAATCAGCCACTCACGTTACAGACGGGCGGGACGATCCGCACCTCAGCTGGTCGATTCAGCGAACTCACTGAGCAGAGCGCGAAACGCTTCAGGTTGTTCGAGGTGAATCCAGTGGCCAGAAGGCACGACTTCGAGCCGGGCGGACGGCGCAAGCTTGGCGACGGCGGCGTGGTACTCCGGCATGGCCTGGGCCTCGATGATGAGCGACGGCTGGGCGCCAAGGGCCCGCGCCCAGCGGACGAACAGCTCGCCGAGCTCGGCGTCGGTCGCCGCGAAGAACGGCGCCCAGAGTGCCTGGCCAACCTCGACAAGCGTCGCCTCTTTCAGACGGGCTATCGAGGCCCGGCCTTCGGGCGGCATGGCGGCGGTCACCATCGAGTCGAAGAGCTGCGTCCGGAAGGCCATGTGGCTTTCGGCCGAGAAGATGACCTCTGCCAGCCCGCGGAGGGCGCCAGCCTGGGGACGCAGGTCCAGGGCCTGGTCTTCGACAAGGACGCCGCGGGCGAAGGCGGGGAAACGCGCCGCGACCACAGCCGCGAGCAGGCCGCCGAAGCTGTGCCCAACGACGATCGGCCGCTCGACCCCGGCAGCCTCGCAGACTGCGACGACATCGTTGGAAAGCGCTTCAAGGAAGAAGGCGTGGTCACGCGGCATGCCGGAGCGGCCGTGTCCACGCATGTCGGGAGCCAGGCAGCGAAACGAGCCCCGGAGGGCGGCAATCGTTTCCGCCCAACTTTCCGAACCATCGCACCAGCCGTGGAGGAAGACGATCGGCGGGAGCGGCCCACCGGTGTCTTCAAAGTACAGGTCGCAGGTCAGGCCGTTGAGCGTGGGCATGGCTATTCGACGATGTCTGTCTTGCAGGGCGGGAGAATCGAGAGGTGGGCCATGCTCTTTCCCGGCTGGGCGCCGTGCCAGTGCGGCGTTCCGGCTCCCACATGGACGATGTCGCCAGCCGAGACGTGGTGCTCGGCCCCGGTGTCGGTGTCGGCGACGATGCCGTCGCCCTCCGTGATGTAGAGAATCTGGTCGGCGGAGTGGACGTGGCGCTTGTTCTTCGCCCCATCGGTGAAGCGAACGAGCGAGACGGTCACATTCGGACTGACTTCGGCGGAAACGAGGGGCCGCATGTGGACGGTCCCGATGAAGATCGGGTTGGCGCCAGCGGGCCGCTCCTGAGAATCGTCTTTTCGTACAACGTGCATGGGGTGAACGCCTCCTTCGCCACCGCACGATACGCCGCCAGGGGCCGCCGTGGTAGCGGGGCCGCTCTGTCAGGACCGCGGCCTGCCGAGGTCGAACCGGGCGTGGCTATGGACGCCGTCCGCTGTGTTCCAGGCGATGGCGAGGTTGCTGACGCGAAACGGCCAGGCGAGGTGGTGTTCGCTCCACCAGGCGAGGGCCTCGCCGAGCCGTTCGGGCGGGATGTTCCCGCGGGCGATGGTGATGTGCGGCACCCAGTGCCGTGGCTCGTAGTGGTAGTCCGGCACGCGTACGAGGCCGGCGATGGCGGCCAACACGGTTTCGTGAAAGCGGGAGAGCTCCGGCGTGCGCGTGACGCCAAGGTACGGCGTGGGCGTCGGGCCACCGAAGACCCCGAGCCCGTGGGTGCTCACCTCGAACGGCTGCAGGGCCGAGGCGAGCTTCTTGATGGCGGCAGTGCCCGTGACGAGCTCGACGGCGTCGCCAGCGATGAAGGTGAGGTGGGGCACGGCGCCCGGGAACTCGTACGGGATCGCGAGGTCGTGCACCATTCGCGCCCAGTGCTCTTCGATGCTCTTCCGAGCCTCACCTTCAAGAAAGGTGACGATGCCCTGCATGATCCCTCCACCGCTCTCGATCGCTGGGATGCCGTATAGCCGCGAAGCCGACCGGCCATGGACTCAGATCTGGCCCGCGAGGAAAGAACGCAGCGTCTCATTCGTTACTTCTGGCGCCTCCTCGGGGAAAAAGTGGCCGGCGTTCACTCTGCGCCCGCGGAGGTCTGGGAAGTAGCGTGGGAACTGTTGGGCGAAGGGGTTGCCGGAGGGGATGCGGTCATCGGGCCCGTCCTCGTCCGTCCCCCGGCTACGCGCCAGGTACTGGCCGAACATCCAGAGCGTCGGGTTCGGGAACCGCTTGTGGCGGTCTTCGGGGCCGTAGTCCATAAAGTTCGCGTGAAGCGGGTGCTGCTCGAGGCCCTCAGGGTGGGTCCACATCTCGGCGACCTTCTTCTCGCTCAAGAACTCGTAGCGTTCGCCGCGCGGGGCCGAGGCGTCTTCGTGGACAACGTGGAAGGGCAACCCGTAGCGGTACTGGGAGATCGCGTGGAAATGGCTCATCGGATCGGCGAATGCTTCGGCGTAGTGCGCGATGTCCTCGTCCGTGGCCCAGGTGCGCGGCGCGTGGCCAGCGGCCTGCCATGGGGAGAGTGGCCGGCCGGGGAGCTCTCCCTTCATCTCCGAACCCATGAAGATCGCCTCGATGAAGCCGCGATGATGTTCAGCGAAGAACTCCTCAGGGTAGGGCTCGGCTTTGAACCAGTAGCCGTGGACGCCCGCAGGCGACCAAACGGTACAGAGGGTGTCGAGCAGGGCGAGCCGGTTCACACGCTTCGGCCAATCGATGGCCACCTTGAAGGCGATGATCCCGCCCCAGTCGTGGCCAACGACGTGGGCCTTCTCGATGCCGAGCGCATCCATGAAGTTGATCACATCCTGGCCAAGGATGGAACGCGTGACGCGGATGCCAGGCTTGTCCGTCTCGCCGAAGCCGCGCATGTCGGGCGCGAAGCAGGCGTAGCGCTCGCTGAGGGCCTTCATCTGGAAGCGCCACTCGTAGGACGTCTCGGGAAAGCCGTGGATGAAGATGACGGGGTCGCCGGTCCCCTCCTGCAGGTAGTGCATGCGCAGGTCACGCGTCTGGATGTAGTTGGATGGCAAGGCGGGTTCCTCCACTTGGGCGTGCGCCGCAGTCTACCAGCCGCAAAGCCGCTTAGCGCGGAGCGCCTCAAGGGCCTCTCTGAGGCGGAGAATCTCAGCCGGTGACATCAATGACGGGTATCTTCAGGTCCGGGAAGGCGATAGGCGAGGCGAGTTCGTCGCGCAGGTAGGTGCGCATCTCCGTGTAGGTGCCATCGCGAGGCGAACGGTAGGCCTCGATGACGGCGGGCTCGCGAGTCACGATCCAGACTTCGGGGATGCCGGCGCGGGCGTAGAGCGGCAGCTTGACTTCGCGGTCGAACTTCACGGTGGAATCTGAGACTTCGACGACAAGGAGCACGTCCTCGGGGCCCGCGCCGCCATCGCGGTAGTAGTCCGCGCGGAACGCAAGCAGGGCGATGTCGGGTTCCGGCGCCGAAAGCTCATCCAGGCGAATCCAGCCACGAATGTGTACAAGCGCCTCGCCGCCCATCAAGGCGTGGATCAACGCGCTCACACCCGCATTCTCCCAGTCGGTGGCCGGCGGCTGCTCATACAGATCGCCGTCCAGCAACTCGACGTGGTCATCCTCCTGAAGAATGCCCGACCTCAACATCTGTTCGGCTTTAGAGGCCGTGATCCGCCATCGCCGCGGCAACACGGCCGGACGAGCGGGACGGAGGATGGTCACAACAGGCCTCCACGAGAATCATGCGGCAGCCCACGCCCACCGGGACGCAGCCCTCATGCCTCATCGCTCAAGCCTCATCCCTCGGCCTAGGCCAGGCCGGTATTCGTGCCGCCATCGACGCCGATCGTCTTGCCCGTGATGTAGCTCGACGCTTCGGAGGAGAGGAAGAGGATGACGTTCGCGACCTCTTCCGGCTGGGCGATACGGCCGAGCGGCAGCATCTTCGCCTGTTGCTGGAGACGGCCCGATTCGATCAGCGATTGGGTCATGGCCGTATCGATCGGCCCGGGCGCGACCGCGTTCACACGGATGCCGCGCGGGCCAAGCTCCGCGGCGAAGCACTTGGTCAGCATCACGACGCCTACCTTCGAGACGCAGTAGTCGGCGATCCCGGGAGATGGGTTGAAGGCGGCGATCGAGGCGAAGTTGACGATCGTGCCGCCGTGGCCTTCGGCGATCATCTGCTTGGCGGCTTCGCGGGCGGAGATCATGACGCCCGTGAGGTTCACATCGAGGACCTTCTGCCAGCGCGCGGTCGACTTGGTCAGCATCGTCGCCTGCTCGGGGTGGAGGAAGGGGTCGGTCGATTCGTCCTTTTCGACGAAGTTGGCGTAGGAGATGCCGGCCGCCGTCACCAGGGCATCGACCCGGCCGAAGGTCTTCGCGGCGTGCTGGACCATGGCGACGATCTGGTCCTCGTTCGCGGTGTCGGTGTGGATGAAGCTGGCCTTGCCACCGAGGTCCTCGATCTGGGCGACGGTGCGCTGTCCGCCCTCGTCCTGGATGTCGGCGACGACGATCGCGGCGCCCTCCCGCGCGAAGAGGAGGCTCGTCGCACGCCCCATGCCCGAGCCACCCCCGGTGACGATCGCGACCTTGCCATCGAGTTGACCTGCCATTAGATGCTCCTTGCGGGCGGCCCCAGGGAATCCCTGGCCAGCCGTCCAGTGTTTCGGCGCATCCTACGCCGTCCGTGGCGCTCCAGCCATCGGTCCGATCACTTCACGGGCCGGAAGTAGGGCATCGCGATCCCTTCCGCCACATCGTCCCAGACGACTTCGACGGCTCCGTCGATCTCGTCGTTGTCCGGGTCGGCATCGACGAGGAGGCTCGTCATCCGCGGGCCTTCGTCGAGGGTGATTGCGGCGATGATGTAGGGCACATCGACGGCGAACTCGGGCGACTGGGCGCGGCGGGCGACGGTGTAGCTGTAGAGCCGGCCGCGACCGCTCGCCTCGATCCATTCGAGCTGGTTCGAAAGGCACTCCGGGCAGTGGGTCCGCGGATAGTAGAAGACGTGGCCGCGATGGCAGCGAGGGAGGACCAAACGGTGCTGGCCGGTCGCCTCCCAGAACGGTTGGGTCGCGGGCGTCGGCTTCGGGACGATCTCTTCGCCTTTACGGTACTTCGCCATTGCTACTCCCCCCGCAGGATGAGCGAGACCTGCTCGCTCATGATCCCGCCGTTGCCGTTAACGAAGACGGTGTCGCACTTCGCGAGCTGGCGAGCCTCGGCCCGGCCCGCTATCTGGAGGTAGGCCTCCGTGACGTGCGACATGCCGCCGGCGATGCCAGACTGGCCGAAGCTGAGCTGGCCGCCGTGCGTGTTCATCGGGAAGTCGCCCCTGTAGGTGAGGTCGTGAGCCTCGACGAAGCGTCCGGCTTCGCCCTTCGGGCAGAAGCCCGCGTCCTCCAGGGTGAGAAGGACGGTGATCGTGTAGCAGTCGTAGAGCGAGGCCATGTCGATCTCCGAGCGCTTCACGCCGGCCATCTCAAAGGCGCGGTCGGCGGCCGGCTTTATCGGCGAGTGGGTGAAATCGGGCTCGTAGGTCACCGAACGGTGGG
>JANMTH010000428.1:0-1830 GCA_031390305.1 Thermoflexaceae bacterium | reverse complement strand
CGCACGGACCAGACGCGTCACGCGGTCGCCGACCTTTACACGACAACGCTCGTCGGGCAGATGCTCTCCTACTCGATCGCTTCGATGCAGGAGGCCGGGCGGGTGCCGAACAAGGAGGCATCGGCGGCGAAGCTGCTCAGTTCAGAGCTGCGGCGGGACGCGAGCGTCGTCGCCAGCCGTTCGCTCGGCCTGGCCGGGCAGGTACACGAAGGGCCGGGCGAGGTGCGGTACGGCCGCTATGCGAAGGATTACCTCGCGAACGTCTCGGCGACGATCGCTGGCGGGACGAGCGAGATCCAGCGAAACGTCATCGCGACGCGGGGGTTGGGGTTGCCGCGGGGGTAGGTGGGGGCAGAGACCTCCTAGCGGCGCCGGGTCCTCGCCAGCTACACCACCTGGTGGACGGTGATATCCGCTCCGGCCCGCGCGAACCGATCGTCGTTCGTCCAGAGTTCCGTGCAGCCGGACTCCAGCGCCGCGGCGAGATGGATCGCGTCCGGCGTCTTCAGGCCGTGGCGGGCGCGAATGTGCGCCGCAAGGTCGAACGTTGAGGGCTGAATCGGAGCGTGCTCACATCGTTCGAAGTACTGAAGGAACGCCCGTTCCGCTGCCTTGTCTGACGTTCTGTACGGCACGATGAGGCACTCAAGCTGAACGAGATCCGATGTCACCAGTCGGCTCCAGTTGCCTAGGAGTAGTGCTTGCTCGACACGCGTTCTCCACGGTTCAATCCGTTCCACAAGATAGATGACGATACAGCTGTCCAAGAAGAGCCTCACGCGTGGCCATCCCAAGAGGCCCGCTCTTCGGCCAGGGCACGATCGACTTCTTCCCGCGTTCTCTCTGAACCTGGATAGCTCCGGTGTAGTTCGGCGAGGAAAGCAAGGAGTCGCTCGGGGCTACTCAGCGGTGACGCCGGGCGGTCTTCTACCGAGACCGTCACCTCGGCATCGCCCTCCGGCGCGTCCGGCGGAAGCTGGACCTCGAGGCGGCGGTCCGCCGTGATACGGCCTCGCAACGTGAATGTGGACATGGCATCCCCTTGCACGGTTGGGTCTGATCGAGCATAACACGGCCGTCCCGTCGCCAGGCCTACGAAGGTCCTGTCGAAGTATCTCGTGGGCAGTATGCCAGGGACTACCTCGCGAACGTCTCGGCGACGATCGCCGGCGGCACGAGCGAGATTCAGCGCAACGTCATCGCGACACGGGGGGTTAGGGCTACCGCGGGTGGAGGGCCGGGGATGGTACGCGAATCCGCGGCCGCGGTGGGCCGCAACTACGGGGGCGTGCGATGACGGCGTGCTGGAGCGGGCCGGGGATGCTACGCGTGTAGGCGGCCCCGGTGGGCCGCGGCTACGGGGCGTCGGCGTGACGGCGTGCTGGGGCGGGCCGGGGATGGTACGCGAATCCGCGGCCGCTGTGGGCCGCAACTACTCCGCGGCGAGTTCGCCGAGGGCGCGGTAGGTGCGGTCGCGGGCGGTGTCGTCGCCTGGCGGGATGATGGGCATGGCGAGGAGTTCGCTGGCGCCGAACGACGGTACGTCGCGGAGACGCGCTTTCACCTGGTCGGCGCTGCCGTGGACGACGAGTGCGTCGATCATCCGGTCGCTGAGCTGGCCCCCTTTGGCCTCGGGGAAGCCGGCGTCCTGGAACATCTGGGAGTAGTAGGGGACGCGCGGGTAGAAGCCGATCTGGCGCTTCGCCCCTTCGCGCACGGCGTCAAAGTCCTCGGAGACGACGACGGGGACGTGGGCGATCAGTGGCGGCGCCGGGCGGCCAGCCTTCGCCGCGCCCTCGTTGATCGCGGGGACGGCGACATCGCGCAGGT
>JANMTH010000421.1:0-2712 GCA_031390305.1 Thermoflexaceae bacterium | reverse complement strand
GCCGATGAATTCGATTCAAAGGGCGGGTTTTGTTGTCGCGTAACCCAAATACATGGCGATCGCGCGATCTGAGGAACGAGCGAACTCTTCGGTCACGTCAAGGGCGCTTTTACCGGCGCCCTGAAGGATCGCCCCGGCCGCTTTCAGATGGCGAACGGCGGCACTCTCCTCCTCGATGAAGTGGGCGAACTCCCGATCGAGCTTCAGGCGAAACTCCTGCGCGTTCTGCAGGAGGGTCACTTCGAGGCGGTCGGATCCGATCGCACCGTGCGCGTGGATGTTCGAATCCTGGCCGCCACGCATGTCGACCTCGCGAAGGCCATCGGCGAAAAACGCTTTCGCGAAGATCTCTTCTATCGCCTGTCCGTCTTCCCGCTCTCCCTGCCGCCGCTGCGCGAGCGCTTCGCGGACCTGCCCGAACTCGTCGAGGCGATCCTGATCGAGCAACAGCGTCGAACGGGACGCCGAGGCATGCGGGTCACCCCGGAAGGCCTCGCTCATCTACACCGCTACACCTGGCCCGGCAATATCCGCGAACTCGCGAACATCCTCGAACGCGCGACGATTCTTGCCGGTGGACATGAACTCACGCCCGCCGTGCTCGATCTGCCCGCCGATCGTTCGGATCGTGCATCCTCGAGGGCCCTTTCGGCGACCACAGGCGCTATGCCTGAGGGCGAAGTCGAACTCATACCCATCGACGAAGTCCAGCGACGCCACATCCGAGCCGTCCTCGCCGCCACGGGGGGCCGGGTCTATGGAGAAAAGGGCGCGGCGAAAATCCTCGGCCTCAAGCCTTCGACGCTCCAGAGCCGGATGAAGCGTCTCGGCATTTAGGGGCGCCGCCGAAAATCCTTGGGCATCTCCGGAGGACACGGGACGCCTTCCTCCCATGGATCAAGGGCGAAGAGGAAGTCGTCGTCGAAGCGGGCCGCAAAGCCGGTAGGGAAGTTCTGCGCCATCGCCGCGAGCGCGAAGTTGTCGGGCACCGAGAAGCCGCCATAGCCGCTGATGTCGAGCGCAATCGCGTAGACGCCCGCAGCGACGGCGGCAAACCGAAAGACTCGTGTGCCTTCGCCGGTCATGGGTGGCTTCCGCGCCTCAGCTCTCCAGGGAACTACGGTTGAACCCCGCCCGCCTGATGCGACCGTCGCGGATCGGCGCCACCCTTGACCGTGCCGGTCTTCGGATCACGAACCGCGACCGACGCGTAGCCCATGACGAGTTCGCCCTTGAGGCCGATCGGTTCGAGCCGGTGGCCGTACGCGCGCATTTCGTCAACCACGCGGCGCGGGATCAGGTCCTCATAGAGGATCCGGCTCGGAATGGGGGGCCGCCTCGGTGGAAACTGCTTGCGTCCGATGAGGAACCGCGGCTGCTCCACCGCCTGCTGCGGACCGAGGCCGCGATCAAGGACGCCGGTGAGAATCTGGTAAACCGCCGATGAAATCCAGGCGTTGCCAGCCGCACCCACCGCCATGATGGGAGTCCGTCTCTCGCCCTCACGCTTGAAGACGAGAGTCGGCGCGATCCCGGTCGCCGCACGGGCCAGCGGGGTCAGGGAGTTGAAGCGCTTGGGCTGGCGCCGGAACGACCTCAGATGGTTGTTGTACAGGAATCCGAGGCCGTCGCTCACATAAAACGCTCCCCCCCAGGTCGACAAGGTCTGAGTAAGAGCCACCATGTTGCCGTCCGAATCCATGACCACGGCGGCGGTCGTGCCGGCGCCGATGCGATCACGCTTGTAGTCGCGTTCGTCTTCGGGATCGTCGGGATATTCAGGATCCGGGGTGGCAAGGGAGGGGACGATGGTCATGAACTGCCTCCTCGCCCACGGCATCGACAAGGGCTCGTCGAGATCGAGCGCGAAGAACGCGGGGTCGGCGGCCAGGTTGCCACGTCCGGCGCGCTTCCAGGCCTCCACCATGAAGTGGAAAGCCGACCCCTCCTCGGTGTACTGACCTCGCTTCTCCCGGGGCGCGCCATCCAGAATCTGCAGGGTCTGGAGCAGCGACACTCCAGCGGTCACCGGAGGCGGCGCCGTCAACACCTCGTAGTCACCGTATCGACCGCGGAGCGGCTCGCGTTCGATGGCCCAATACTGGGCCAGGTCCGCTTCGGTGATGATGCCGCCGTTCTTACGCATGTCCTCGGCAATCCGCCGCGCGAGGTCGCCACGATAGAAATCCGATGCTCCCACATTCGCAATCCGGCCGAGCGTGGCCGCGTAGTCAGGGTTCTTGAAGGTGTCACCCGGTTTCACCGGCTTCCCTTCGGGGAGGAAGATCTTCGCGGCGCCCTCGGAGCGCTTGAGGAGGCGCTGTCCTTCTCGCACCGAAGACGGCAGGGCTTCATCGAGAACAAAGCCGTCTGTGGCGGCGCGGATGGCGGGCTCGATGAGGTCCTTCCAGGCGACTTTCCCGCTGCCGTATTTGCGATACGCGAGATCCATCCCCGCGACCACTCCCGGGATATTGGCCGCGGCCGGTCCCGAAGCCACGAGACGATCACCGTCGAGGACCTTCGGGTTGCCGAGCGTACCCTCCATGGGGACCTGGTCCTTGAAGTCGAGGGCGACGGTCCTGCCATCGGAGGCGCGGTGGATCAGCATCATCCCTTCCCCGCCAATCCCCGAGGCGTCCGCCTCGACCACGCCCAGGGAAAATGACACGGCGACGATCGCGTCGACCACGTTGCCGCCGCGTCGCAGGA
>JANMTH010000415.1:0-7244 GCA_031390305.1 Thermoflexaceae bacterium | reverse complement strand
ATCGCGCAGCGGACGGGCGCCCTCGCGCTCATCCCGCCGGGCCTGATCGAAGTCTTCGCACTCTCGCTCGCGGCGACGGCGGCCACCACACCGATCGTTTGGACGACGTTCGGACGGATCTCCCTCGTAGGGCCGTTCGTCAACGCGCTGATGGCGCCCGTCATCGCCATCGCCTTCCCGGCGGCGCTGCTGACGGCGATCGTGGGGGCGATCTGGGCGCCTCTGGGTTGGCTTGGTGGGCTCGCCACGTACTACCCGCTGACCTTCATCATCTGGTCGGCCGAAACTGCGGCCGCCGTGCCCTTCGCTTCGTTCTCGACGCCGGCCACGGGCGACCAGGCGACGGCCGTCGTGGCCGTGAGCCTGGCGATCGTGGGCTGGCTCGGCTACATCCGCCTCGCGCCCGAGCCGCCGCGGCCGCCGCCAGCGGCCAACGTTGTCCGTCAGGCGGGGCTTCTCGCCAGCGGCGGCGCCCTCGCGCTGGTTGTGCTACGCACCAGCCTCCTGCCGATGGGGAGTCCGGGCGAATTGACCGTTTCGTTTCTCGACGTGGGCCAGGGTGACGCGATCCTGATCACGGCTCCCGGGGGCCGGCGCACGCTGGTCGATGGCGGTCCCAGCGGAATCGAGCTCGCCCGCCAGGTGAGCAGCCAGCTCCCGCACTGGTCACGCCGGATCGACCGGGTGATCCTCACGCATCCTCAGGAGGATCACGCCGGAGGGCTGCCCGAAATCCTCCGTCGGTACGATATCGGCGAAGTCCTGACGAACGGCGCGACGAACCAGACCAGCACCCTGCGGCTCTTCGCGGCGGAGGCGCCGACCCGCCGGACGCTGGCCCGAGGCGATAGCTGGAAGGACGGAGGGGTGCGGTTCGAGGTCCTCTGGCCACCGCCGGACGGCGCGGACGGCTTCAGCCTGAACGATGGAGGACTGGTCCTCCTGGTTACGTACGGCGAGACCTCGTTCCTGTTGACGGCGGATGTCGAGAAAGCGGCGCAGGCGGCTCTCCTGGCCGGTGGACCGTTGAAGGCCGACGTCCTCAAGACGCCGCACCACGGCTCGAAGACGAGCGACCCGGCGTTCTTGCGCGCCGTGGGCTCCTCCCTGGCCGTCATCCTGGTAGGCGAAAGCAACCGCTTCGGCCACCCCGCGAGGGAAACGCTGGCGGCGCTCGGAGGCACGCGGGTGCTGCGAACAGACCTCGACGGCCGCGTCACGATCCACAGCGACGGCCGCCGCCTGAGCGTCTCAACGGAACGCTGACCGGGGCGCTTTGCTCGCGAGGCTGGCCGCCGGTAGGGTAAGGAAGGGAGCGCCCAGAGCGAAGCCGGCGCACTCCCGGGAGAGAACCGATTGACCGAACGTATCGACGGCCGCGGGCCCGCTGAGCTGCGGCCGGTGAAGATCACGACCAACGTCCTCGATTTCGCTGAAGGGAGCTGCATCGTCGAATTCGGAAGGACGCGGGTCCTCTGCGCGGCCAGCGTGGAAGAAAAGCAGCCTGGATTCCTCCGCGGCACGCAGAGCGGCTGGGTGACTGGCGAGTATTCGATGCTTCCGCGTGCCACCCACACCCGCAACCAGCGCGAAGTGGAGCGCGGCCGCCCGGGTGGCCGGACCCAGGAGATCCAGCGGCTGATCGGGCGTTCGCTTCGCGGCGTGGCCGATATGGAGCTGCTCGGGCCGCGGACGATCACGATCGACTGTGACGTCCTCCAGGCCGACGGGGGGACGCGGACAGCTTCGATAACGGGCGCCTACGTGGCGCTGCAACTCGCCGCCCGAAAGCTGGTAAAGGCGAACGTCATCTCGCCAGCCGCGATCCGCCCGGCCGTCGCCGCCGTCTCGGTCGGTATCGTCCGGGGCGTGGCGATGCTGGACCTCTGCTACGAAGAGGATTCGACGGCGGAGGTCGATTTCAACGTCGTGATGATGGGTGAGGACGAATTCGTCGAGATCCAGGGCACGGCCGAACACAAGCCGTTCAGCCGCGGGGGGATGGACCAGCTGATCGACCTCGCGCGGGCCGGCATCGCCGACCTGTTCGCCCTGCAGCGCGAAGCGCTGGAGAGCGCTGGCTAGCCGACGTAGTGGCCGAGGAACGTACCGCCGATGATGTGGAGGTGGCCATGTTCCTGGCTCTGCATGGCGTCGTAACCGAAGTTGGAGAGAACGCGGAAGCCGCCGGGACAGAGCTGGCGGCCGAGTTCGGCGGCCACCTTGCCGATCTCGCCGATGTGATCGGCCCACATTTCGGACTGGGTCTTGTGCTCCTTGGTCATCGCCAGGAGCATCACGGGCACCCAGCGAAGGACGTTCTGGATGACGATAATGTTGTCATCCTCGTAGAGGGTCTTCCCGGGCTCTTCCCCGGCGACGATTCGGCAGAACACGCAATAGTGACGCATCAAGGCCCAGCGATTCTAGGTTCGGGGATCATCCTGAACAAACAGCGGCCGCCATCGCCCCATTTGCCAGGCGCTGAACCACGAAGGCACGAGGAACACGAAGACTACCAGGAGGGACCGGGGCCTTTGTGGCCTTGGTGCCGCCGCCAGACACGATCGAGAAGGAGACGCCGCTGATGCCCCAGATCTTGCCCTTCCGGGGCCTTCGCTACACCGCCGCGGCCGGGGACCTCGATGCGCTGCTGGCGCCACCCTACGACGTGATCACGCCCGCCCAGCAGGGCGCACTCGCCGCCCGCAGCCCGTACAACGCCGTCCAGCTCGAACTGGCCGGGGGCGGCGAGGAGCGGTACGCGGGAGTCGCTGCGCTGTTCGAGGCGTGGGAACGTGATGGCGTCGTCGCACGGGATGAATACGCGATGCTCTACGTTTACGAGCAGTCGTTCGTGGAGGCGGGGCAGAGCTATACGCGCCGGGCGCTGCTCGCCGAGGTGGAGGCGCAGCCCTGGGAAGAGGGGGCCGTGAAGCCGCACGAGTACACGATGTCCGGCCCCAAGGAAGATCGCCTCAAGCTGCTCGAGGCGACGCGCATCCAGTTCAGCCCGGTGTTCATGATCGCCCGCGACCGCGCCGGCCAGCTCCGCCAGTTCATTGAGGAGACGATCGCCTCGCGGGAGCCCGATGTCACGGCCACGACGATCGAGGGTGACAGCCACCGGATGTGGAACGTGGAGGCGAGCCGCCTGGAGATGCGGCGGATCGCGCCGCTTCTGAGCGAGAGCTTCACGATCGCGGATGGCCACCACCGCTACGAGACGGCCGTCACCTACAAGCAGCGGACGCTGGAGCGCGAAGGCAAGCTCGAACGGGACCATCCCGCCCGGTTCGCGATGACGGCGATCGTGGCGGCGGACGACCCCGGTCTCGTGATCCGGCCGATCCACCGGGTTGTAGCGAAGGCGGCGCCGGCCGATTGGCGCGAGCGGCTCGCGCAGCAGTTCACGATCGAAGCGGTCTCGGTGACGGACCCTGGCGAGGCCGAAGCGCTGCTCGCCGGAGCTCCAGGCGCGATCCTGGCCCTCGGGCTGGAAGCGGGAGCCGCCCACCTCCTGCGGCCGCTCGACGAGGGCGTGTTCGCTCGCCTGGCGCCCGCCGGACACAGCGACGCATGGGCCCAGATTTCGCCGAACCTCTGCCGCTACGGCGTCCTGGAGCCGCTCTGGGGCATCTCGGACGCTGACCTGGCGGCGGGCGTCGTCGAATACACACACGACACCGCCGAGGCATGGGCGCGGCTCGAGGATGGCGCCTGCGTCTTCCTCCTCCACAACGTCGGCATCGACGAGGTCATCAAGCTCGCGGACGCGGGCGAGCGGATGCCGCAGAAATCGACGTTCTTTCATCCGAAGCTGGGGACGGGGCTGGTGTTCCACCCGCTCTACCCGTAGGAGACACGCAGATGGCGATCGCAGACCGGATTGTCCTTTTCCTTCGCGAACGGCCACAGGGCGCCGACGACGGCGAGATCGCGGCGGCGCTTGGGCTGAAGCGGCGGCAACAGGCGAACGCGGAGTGCAAGGCGCTCGTCGAGCGTGGCCTGCTGGTGCGCGAGCACTTTGGCGGCCACGTCGTCAACCGGTTGGCGCCGCAGGACGCCACCTCCGAGGTCGCGCCGCCGGCTACGGAGGCCGGCGGCCGCTGGGACCGGCCGTGGTCCTGGGAGGGGAACGTAATCGCGCGGGTCGTCAGCCACTACGCCCTGCAGGGCCTCGTCGCGGAAGCGGAGACGGACGGCAAGGAGTACGGGCCGACGGTGCGGGTGAGCGCCGGGGACGCGGCGGAGACGTTGATCGCCATCCGGGGGGCGCCGCCGGAATCGTCCCACAGCCGCCTGGCGCAGGCGCGGGCGGGTTTCGCGGGGGCGATCCTGGACCTCGCGCTCTGGCGGGGGGAGGACGCCGCGCGGCCGATCGCCCTGGCGTTGCCGGACCACGTGACTTACCGGCGGCTCGCCGAACGGTCGGCGTGGTTGATCGGGGTGATGGGGGCGGAGGTGTTGTGGGTGCATGGGGATGGGTCGGTGGTGTTCGGTGGTGGGTTAGGGCGGTAGGGCGGGCGGCGAAGCGCGGAGGGCCGGACGGGGTTCGAACAGTCCGCGCCCGCTGAGGGGCGCGCCTACCCTGGGGCGTGTGCGCGGCCGGGCGTGAGTGGGAAGTAGGCGACCCCGGTGGGTCGCGGCTACAGGCTACTGGCCGGGGTGGTTCGAACAGTCCGCGCCCGCTGAGGGGCGCGCCTACCCTGGGGAGTGCGGGCGGCCGGGCGTGGTGCGGAGGGGCGGAAGCGCGTTCATGCCGCACCAGCCTTGAAGAAAATCATATCGATGACCTTCGCGCGCGTGTACCGTCTGCCTGTCGGCGCGCCAGAAGCGAAATCCAATGTCTCAACCCTGTAGCGTTCGATTACCTCGGAGTTAGCACGATAGAACTCTCCAATTCTTCGGAGCGCCTTTGGCCCGAACGTCGATGCTCCAAATCCCTTCTTGAAGTAGGCATCGAAGGCAGGTACACAGCCAAACGTGCCGAGCATGATCTTCGTAACGAGAATGTCGGACGCGCCGTTCGGCAGCGCCGCCCGAATTTTCTGAGCTGTCTCGAAAACAATTGGGCAGCTGCCATCGCCGTAAACGTTGGCGTCGGTCAGCCATATCTCCGACGGCGCATTCGCGATGGCCTCTATTACGGGAACCAAGGCTCGCACGCTCCGCTGGAGCAAGGAGGAGGAACCGCGCAGCATGCCCCAGCTTGCGAGGTAGAAGCCAAGTTGCAGGCAAGAGAGCTGCAGAGCGTCGCCATGAACGAGCGCGGGCAGGTTATTCCGCTCTCGGTGTTCCTGGAAGTAGTTGAAGCAATAATCGAAGGACGTATACCGCGCCGACGGCTCCCTGCCGCCTAGGTAGTCCCGCAGATTGCCTTCGATGTCCATAGCTCACCTACTCTAGTCGGTTGGAACAGTTAGAACCGGACCAGGCGGACGTTGTAGATGCCGTCGATCGCGCCGATCTCGGCGAGCTGTTCGTCCGAGGGGAATTCATCGACTTCGATCAGCATCAGGGCGCGTTCGCGGCGGCCGCGGCGGCCGACCTGCATCGAGCGGATGTTGATGTCGTTCTCGCCGAGGAGGGTGCCGACGCGGCCGATCATCCCCGGACGGTCTGTGTTGTCGCAGGCGAGCAGGTAGGTGCCAGGCTGCGGTTCGAGGTCGATATCGAGGCCGTTGAGACTGACGAGGTTGGGGTGGCCGTGCTCAACGGTGCCCGCGACCGTGACCTCGGCGGCGCTGGTGACGACTCGCACGAGGATGAGGTTGAGGAAGACCTCGTGCGATGTCCGCAGGTGTTCGTCGATGTTCCAGCCCCGGCTCTGGGCGACGACGTTGGCGTTGACGATGTTGACCGTCTCGTCGCTAATCGGCTTGAGGAGGCCGCGGATGACCGACGCGCGGAGCGGGGTTACATCGTATTCGGCGATCTCGCCGTAGTAGTCGATCGAGATGGACTGGACGGTGCCGGTGACGAGCTGGGTGGCGACGGAGCCGAGGACTTCTGCGACGGCCATGTAGGGGCCGACGACCTTGAGTGTCTCCGGCGGGAGGAGGGGGGCGTTGACGGCGTAGCGGGCCGGCCTGCCGGCGAGGACATCGACGATCTGTTCGGCGACATCGACCGCCACCCGCTCCTGGGCCTCCGCCGTCGAGGCGCCGAGATGCGGTGTGATGATGATCCGCGGATCGTCGATCAACGGATTCTCGCCGAGAGGAGGCTCGGAGGTGTAGACATCGATCGCCGCGCCAGCGACCTTTCCGGACTTGACCGCCGCGGCGAGGGCCGCCTCGTCGATGATCCCGCCGCGGGCGACGTTGATGAGGCGGACGCCATCTTTCATCTTCGCGATCTGGTCCGTCCCGATCATCCCACGGGTGGCGTTCGTCATCGGAACGTGGACGGTGATGAAGTCCGAGCGGGCGATGAGGTCGTCGAAGGCGACGGGCTCGACGCCGATCGCGCGAAGGTGGTCTTCGGGCACGAAGGGGTCGGCGCCGAGGACCTGCATTTCGAGGCCGAGGGCACGGCGGGCCACGGCCGAGCCGATGGGGCCCATGCCGACGATGCCGAGCGTCTTGCCGCGCAGTTCGATGCCGACGAAGTTTTTGCGCTTCCATTCGCCACGTCGCATGGAGGCGTCGGCCTGGGCGACGTGGCGGGCGAGGGCCATGAGGAGCGCCACCGTGTGTTCGGCGGCGGCCATAGTGTTGCCCTGGGGCGCGTTGACGACGATGACGCCGCGTTTGGTGGCGGCCACCAGATCGACGTTATCGACGCCGACGCCTGCGCGGCCGACGACCTGGAGGCGGGCGGCCGCTTCGATGACAGGCCGCGTCACCTTCGTTTCGCTGCGGACGACGAGGGCGTCGTAGAGGGGGATGATGGTGATCAGCTCAGCGGCGGTGAGGCCGGTCTTGACATCGACATCGGCGACGGCGCGGAGCATCTCCACGCCCTCGGGGGCCACGGGGTCGGCGACGAGGACGCGGTGACGGTCGGTTGGCATCGGCGGTGTGTTCTCCTTGAGGGTGGCGAGGGCGAGTTCGATCGCGGCGGGGATGCGCACTTTGCCCGATTCCCAGCGGCTGATGGTGGCCTGATCGACGCCGAGGGCGGCGGCGATGGCGGCCTGGGAGAGCCCGAGGCGCGTGCGCTGAGCGACGAACTGGCTGGCATCCATGTGTTATGCAGTTTGCATGACCATCGACCGATATGCAAACTGCATCGAGGCC
>JANMTH010000387.1:0-2479 GCA_031390305.1 Thermoflexaceae bacterium | reverse complement strand
CCGATGGCGGCGATGGCGGCCGAAATCAAGGCGAACTTCGCGCCCGTTTCGCTCGCCGACACGATCGCCGTGGCTCACGCCGCGACGATCGCCGTGGCTCACGCCGCGACGACTGGCGCCGTCCTCCTCACGACGGACCGCGGGGAGATGGAGAAGCTCACGCGCATCTGCCAGATCGAGTTCCTGCGCTGAGGCGGTTAGTACCGGTGCAACTTAACTCGAGAGAAGGTGGCCCGGCGGCGGCCCACACCCCCCAGACCCCCACTCCCGACTCCTGCGTCGCGGGCGAGGGGGAGCTTACGACTGTGTACCTGATCCACGAAGCCAGGTTGGAGCGGCACTATCCCAGCGCCGGACGGCGGCGGTGCCACTCGGTGGCCCGCTCGAAGGCGTGGCCCGCGCGAAGAACGGTCGCCTCATCGAACGGATTCCCCACGAGCGACATGCCGATCGGCAGGCCAGCGGCGGTGAAGCCGCAGGGCTGCGAAAGGGCCGGCAGCCGCGCCATGTTGAACGGATAGGTGAGGCTGGCGAGGTAGTTCGTCGTCTCGATCCGCACGCCGCCGCCGAGGTCGATCATCTCCTGGGAGATGGGCACGGCCGCAATCGGCGTCGTCGGGACAAGGACGAGGTCCACGGTGCTCAGCGCGGTCCGGTACTGCTCGCCGAGTTCCTTCATCGCGCGCAGGGCGTGCGCGAACTCCACGCCGCCGGGAAGCGGCCGGGAGTAGATGCGCTGGAGGTCGGCCCCAAAGTCCTGGGGACGGGCCTCCCATTCCACCGAGACCGCCTCTTTCGATTCGGCCGTCACCACGGCGAAGGCGAGACCGAACCTTTCGCGGTCGATCGGCAGGTCGATCGGAGCGACTTCGGCCCCTTCGCCCTGGAACCAGCGGGCGGCGGCGCGGACAGCTTCGGCCACCTCCGGGAGCGAGCTGGCGTAGTACTCCTCGGCGATGCCGATGCGAAGGCGGCGGACGCCACCATTGAGGGCCGCCCGGTAATCGGGCACGGGCATGGGCACGGTCGCGTAGTCACCGGCGTCGTAGCCAGCGAGAACCTGGAGCATGATCGCCGCGTCTTCGACCGTACGGACGATGGGGCCGGGGTGGTCGACGAGCCAGGACATGGGGAGGATGCCGCGCTTGCTTACCCGCCCGTAGGTCGGCTTGAGGCCGACGCACCCACAGAGGCTGGCGGGGATCCGGATGCTGCCCCCGGTGTCCGTGCCAATGGTGCCGCCCGCCATCCCGGCCGCGATAGCGGCGCCAGAGCCGCCACTCGATCCGCCGGGCACACAGTTTGTGTCCCAGGGGTTGCGGGTCGGGCCGAAGTGGGGGTTGTTCGTGGTCGCGCCGAAGGCCAGCTCGTGCGTGTTCGTCTTCCCGAGGAGGACGGTCCCGGCCTCGCGCAGACGGCGAGCGACCTCCGCATCGTTGGTAGGCACACGGTCCATGAAGATCTTCGCACCGCCAGCGGTGCGGATGCCCGCCGTGTCCACCAGGTCCTTGAGGCCGATGGGGATACCGTGCAGCGGCCCGCGATACTTGCCCGCGGCGATCTCGCCCTCGGCGGCCTGGGCGTCGGCAATGGCGCGGTCACGGGTGACCACGACGTAGGCGTTGATCGCCGGGTTGAGGCGCTCGATGCGCGCCAGGTAGGCGTGGGCGAGTTCGACGGGGGAGAGCTGGCGGCCCGCGATCCGCTTCGCGGCTTCCGCGATCGTGAGGTCGGTGAGTTCGGTCATGGCTGGCTCCTTCGTGGCCTGCCACATGCTACGCTCGCGGCCGGATTCGTGGTCAAGGGAGATCACGGTCCGTACCCGAGAGCGTCCCTATTGACGTTACGGATGGATGACGCGAGAGTTACGCTGATGTTGTTCGCCGAACTCCCACTCGCCTGCGCCATGGCCGCCTCCGCTGCCGCCGCGCATGCGCGCGGATAAGAGGCGGCGGCGCATTCGCGCATTCGAGGAGACACGAAGCCGCCACTGAGGCGGCTTTTTCGTGGCCGCGCGGCTGGTGGGAGAAGGAGCAACGATTGACTGCCACGCGGGGCGATGACCCAACGCGCTTTGTATCCCGGCGGATCCAGTCCGTGCCGGCCAGCGGCATCCGCAAATTCTTCGATCT
The DNA here is from genome assembly GCA_031390305.1 of Thermoflexaceae bacterium. GTDB lineage: Bacteria > Chloroflexota > Dehalococcoidia > Tepidiformales > Tepidiformaceae > JANMTH01. Next base: position 347 of record JANMTH010000387.1, on the reverse strand, counting down.
CTTGAGCACGATCGAGGACGTCATCTCGCTCGGCGTCGGCGAACCGGATTATGTGACGCCCGCTCCCATCCGCCTCGCCGCCGTGAACAGCATCGAACGCGGCGAAACGCACTACACCTCGAACTACGGGCTGCTTGAGCTGCGCGAGAAGCTGAGCGCCCACATCGAACGCCTCTACGGCGTCCACTACGACCCCGCGAGCGAGCTCGTGATCACGAGTGGGTCGAGCGAGGCCCTGGATATCGCCCTCCGTGCGCTGCTCGATCCGGGCGACGAGATCCTCTGCGCCGATCCGTGTTATGTAGCGTATCTGCCCGCCACGGTGATGGCTGGCGGCGTTTTTCGGG
>JANMTH010000353.1:0-2153 GCA_031390305.1 Thermoflexaceae bacterium | reverse complement strand
TCCTGCGTCTCCTGGCGGTGGAGTACGTCGCGGTCGGGTGAGGCTTCCTCCATGTGCCTGGCCTGTTCCAGGCGGATCGCCTCCATCTCGCGGGCGAGCTTGCCGAGGCGTTCGTCGATGACGCTGGCCTCGAGTTCGAGGTTCCGGCCCTGCATGCGGCGGGCGGCGGCCTGGCCCTCCAGCCGCTGGATCGCCTTTTCGTGCTGTTCGCGCATGGACTGGAGGGCGCGGCGCTCGCCTTCGACGGAGGCCAACCGGCCACTCGATTCGGAGACGGCGCGAATCGCCGCCTCACGGCGCGCCGTCGCCTCCTGAAGGTCCCGTTCGACGCCGGCGAGCGCCTCCCGGCGTTCATCGCGCCGCGTCACCAGGGGCGCCGTCGCCTCGCGCCACTGGGCCACGAGGCGCTCGTTGCGCTCCCGCTCGCGGGCGATATCCGCCCGGCGGCCGCCGATGGCGTCCATCTCGCGGCGCAGGCGGTGGAGGCGGCCGCGCTCGCGCTCAAGCTCGCCGCGGGCGCTATCGAGATCCTTGCGGACCGTGTCGTAGCGCGATTCGGCCTCGCGCAGTTCGGTCTGGAGCCGCGAGACGGACTGGCGGCCCTGTTCGAGCTGGTTCCCCGAAAGCTCGGCGCGGGCGCGCAGCTCGCTGATCCGCCGGGGCAGCTCTTCGATCTCCCGCTGGCGGACGAACGGGCCTTCGTCGGCGCCCGTCGCTCCGCCGGAAAGGACGCCGGCGGCCTCGATGTAGACACCGTCGAGGGTGACGACGCTGCCGAGCCCGCGGCGGACGACGCGTTGGGCGGTAGCGGCGTCCTCGACCACGATCACTTTGCCGAGAAGGGTATCGACGAGCCCACGAACCTGGGGCTCGGAGCGCACCAGCTTCGCCGCCACGCCGACGACTCCGCGCTCCTTCTGGAGGTTCAGGGGGAAGCCCTGGCGGACGGCGTCGAGGGCGATGAAGTGGGCGCGCCCGTGGCGACGCTTGAAGAGCAGCTCGATCGCCTTGAGGGCCGTCTCTTCCGATTCGACGACGATGGCGTGAAGGCGGTTCTCGAGGGCGGCGTTGATCGCGACTTCAAGGCCCGCCGGGACGCGCAACTGGCGGGAGAGGAGCCCGATGACGCCGTGGATCTCCGGCGGTTCGCCGAGGCTGCCCGGCTCGACGCCTTCGATCAGGGCCTGGCCCATGACGAGGACGTTGCGGGTGCCGGCGGCGATCCCGTCGTGTTCGGCCTGGACGCGCCGGAGCGCATCGAGGCGGCCCTCCATGTGGTCCAGCTGGCGGAGGTCCTGGCTGGCTGCGACCTCGTAGTCGCCGATCTCCTGCTGGACGCGGGTATGCCTGGCGCGGGCGTCTTCGGCCGCCAGCCGCGCCCCGTCGAGGAGATCCTCCGCTTCCACCAGCTGTTCGCGGACACCCGCGAACCCACGGCCGTAGGCCTTCAGCTCGGCGAGCAGGTGGGCCCGCTTCGGCCCGAACGAATCCGCCTGGCGAGCGAGCTCGGCAAGCCGTGATTCGCCGCGCTCCAGGTCGTGGGAGAGCTGCGAAATCCGGCGGTCGTCCGCCTCGGCCCCGTCTCGCAACTCCTGGGCGCGGCTGCGGGCCGCCGCGTATTCGCGTTCCGCCAGTTCCAGCCCCTCGCGACATTGCTGGACGAACGACTTCGCGGCATCCATCTCGCCGGCGATATCGAGCCCGCGCCGGCCATCGTCGACATCGGTGGTGGAGAGGCTCAGCTTCTCGTTCTCAAGGGCCTCGACTTCGAGACGGACCTCTTCGCGGCGGGAGGTGACCATGTTCCGGCGCTCCCGATCGAGCGCTATCGCCTGCTCCGTGGTAGAGACCCGCTGCTCGATCTCGCCCTGGCGCGAATCGCGGCGGCTGATCGCCTCGCGGCGGCGGCGGATCTCTTCGCCCAGCCCGCGAAGCTGTTCACGCAGGCTGGTGACGCGCCCGGAGGCGCCCTCGCTCTCGGCTCCGGCCTGATCGAGGGCGGCGCGGGCCCGGACGAGGGCGTTCTGAGCCTCGTTCCAGCGGTGGAGGTAGAAGGCGCGCAGGAGTTCGGCGAGTTCGGCGGAGAGGCGGCGGTGGTCGGCCGCGCGTTCCGCCTGGCGGCTCAACTGGGCGAGACGCGGCTCGATCTCGTT
>JANMTH010000349.1:0-1663 GCA_031390305.1 Thermoflexaceae bacterium | reverse complement strand
AGCAGCTCGGTACTGAAGTAGCCGCGTTCGGCCAGGATGCTGTAGTAGAACGGCGTGGCGTGGCCCTTGGAGAGGATGAAGCGGTCCCGTTCCGGCCACCCGGGCGCTTCCGGGTCGCAGCGCAGATGGTTCCAGAAGAGCGAGACGCCCAGCTCGACCGCCGAAAGCGAGCCGCCGGGGTGGCCGCTCTGAGCGGCGTAGACCATCCGCACGATATCGGCGCGGACGCGTTTGGCGACGGCCTTGAGTTCGGCGATGGAGTGGGCGGGCGGGGCGGCTGTGGTCACCGGGAGAGTCTACGGAAGGGACGCGTCATGGGCCATGAGGGGAGGGATGAGGGATGAGAGGGCGGCGGGCCGGCGGCCCCGTCTGGCTACGTACTCCGTCGGCCGCGATCGTTCGAGCAACGCCGCCGCCGCAAGGCCCCCGAACCGACTTCCAGTGCCGCGTCAACCCCCGCGCGCCATGCGCCACGCTTGCAAGAGTGCCGCGGCCTGCCTCGCCCCGAGCCATGCGCTCGCCTCTTCGTTCGAATGGAGCCGATCCCGGCCCGCATAGAAATCCTTCGGCGGCCTGTCGGCCGGGTCGAAGGGGTCTGCACCGAGGTACGCCACGTGTCTGTCTCCCGCCAATGCGCTGATCGCGTCGTGAGCCGCCTTCTGCTTGTGGGGATTGGTGGCCCAGTGGTCGAGCGTCGGGTGGATGACGAGGCCGGCCGATTCTCGCTGGAGAATCTGGCGGGTGACCACCTCCACCGTCTCGACCACCTCGGGCACCGTGAAGTGACTCGCGCCGCCGACGGTCCTCAGCAATAAGTCCCGGCCGGCGTGAAACAGGCGGCGCTCTGAGAGCCATCGGCGCCGTCCAGCCGCCGCGCCCGCCGAACCAAGGTATCGCCCCATCCAGGGAAGCTTGCGCTCGATCTGGAGTGGCACGCTCCGGTAGAGATACCAGTAGGCGTTCACCTTGAACAAGACCAGTTGCGGGTCGTACCGCTCCATCCACCCGTCGATGATCCGGGGTAACTCCGGGTCCGGCCAGATGGCCCGAAGGACTACTTCGACCGGCCGTCCCAACTCCCGTTCGAGAAGCCTCGCCGCGACGATGTGGGCGCGCGCCTCCAGCGGCACGTACTCGCCGAGGTCGTCGCTGTTGCCGAGCCAGAGGATGCGAACCGTCCCGTCAGCCACCGATCGTACGTCTCAAGTCCCCGCAGAAGGCGATCAGCGCGCTGTTCAGGGCGTGCGCCGCCTCCCACTGGAGGAAGTGGCCCGCGTTCCGGACGATGAACGGCCCAACGTGGTCCGGGAAGACGACGGCGGCCATCCGGTCGAATTCGGGGTAGAGGACATGGTCGCTGGGGCCGAAGAGGATGAAGCAGCGGGTGGGGTTGGTCTTGATCGTGGCGACCATCGGCGGCTCGCTGCGGGCGGCGGCGGCGATGGCGCTTTCGTAGCCGCCGAAGCTCGCCCGCATCTTCGCGCCGTCGGCCCAGGGTTCGGTCATGAAGTCGATGGCGGCGTCGTCGAAGGTGCCGGGGTGGGCCCAGAAGCGGGACGAGTAGAAGGTGGCGATATAGCGCCGCCGCTTCTCGGGGGTGTCGAGCTCGGCTGCGAGGGCGTCGGCGTCCGTGCCCTGGCGGCGGAAGTAGTCGGCGGCTTCG
>JANMTH010000342.1:0-2244 GCA_031390305.1 Thermoflexaceae bacterium | reverse complement strand
CCCACCTTCTCAAGTGAGTCACGCTTGTACCACCTCGAAAACCCCGCGATACGTGAACGCGTCCTTTCGGGTCTCGATTCTCCCCCTCTCCCAGCGCACTGGGAGAGGGGGCCGGGGGGTGAGGGCCCATCAGCTACTCGGCCTTCACCGCGTAGATGGCGTATCTTCCGGAACGGTAGACAGCCTCCAGTTCCGGCATACTTGCGAACTTCGCGAGCCCCGCCTCGGTCCCGAAGACGTACTCCGTCGTCCCGACGACCACATACCGCACGTCGTACTTGCGGAGATACTGAAGCGCGAGTGACGCGCTCACGTCGCTGTAAAAGCGCGCCGTCTCGGCGCGGCGCGTCTGCACCAGGTAGTCGTAAGCCTGCCGCTGCTGCGTCTGGTGCCAGTCCCAGCCGATGACCGCCGGGAGGCCCGTGTTCCAGGAGATCCGGCCCGCCCAGTGGTAGAGCGGTCCCGCCGCCTCGACGATGACGGGCGTGCCCTCAACGTTGTCTCGGAGCCACTCGATCAACGGGCGGTCCTCGTCGAGAACGATCACCCGGTCATCTTTGGGGTCCGGAGTGCCCTTGTCCTCGGCGAACGTGCCAACGGAAAGATAGCCGAGGCCGTCCAACGTCCAGGAGGGCGAACCCGCGAACCGCGTCTCCTGCCGCGCCCGCGTACCGGACCAGAGGTAGACGACGGAGGCGAGCAACAGGACACCGAACACCGTCGCCGCGCCAGCCGCTGCCAACGTGCGTCCCGGGCGAACGCGCGGTACCAACCCCTCCGCGCGCCAGAGAGCGCGCGCGACGTAGTACACGCCGTAGCCGCTGGCCAGCGCGTAGAGTTGCCAGGCCTGCAACGAGAACTTGAAGACCGTATTCATCCGGGCGATGTCGAAGTTCGCTTGAACGATGTCGATCCCGGCGGCGATCCCGATGGCCGCCGCGAACATCGCCGTCGCCAGGATACGGCCGATGTCGCGCTCCCTGTGCCGCCATTCGAGCCAGAGGAGGTTGAGGAGGAAGAGAAGGAGGATCGCGCTCAGGGCGATCGTAGAGAGGCCGTACTGCCAGGTGAAGGCGGTCAGGCCCACCAGGAAGACGAAAAGCGAGCCCGCCTCCCAGCGACCGCCCAGGCTGGCAAGCACGGGGTTTTTCCCATTCGGCGGCATCGCCCGCACCTCTTCGAAGTAACGCACGGCGAGAAAAGCCACCGCCACCGCCACGAAGAGTCCGAAGTGGGCCAAGTACTGGCCGGTGTTGGTCGTCTCCTCAGCGCGCTTCAGACCGGTGTCGAAGACCTCGAAGTGGGCGCCGTAGGGCGCGAAGGGGATGCTCAGCGCGGCCGCCGCAACAGCCAGGTGAACGACGGCCGCCCACCATCGTTCCTGCCAGCGGCCCGTGGCCAGCAGTTGGCCGGCGGCGATGCCACCGCATCCCAACAGCAACGCCGTGTAGAAATCCCAGGTGTGTACAGTGCGCACGAGCGCGAACGCCACGCCCATCACCACTGCGATCGCGATCGGTTGGCGCCGCAGCCCGTCGGCGCTCGACTTTACGTAGGCGACGACGAGCGCGAGCACGAGGCCGAAGAACGGCAGGCCCATCAGGTGAGCGTGAAGATCGCCGAAGAGGAAGCTCCAGTACGGAAACTCGGTGATGTCGAAGGCCGGCGCGTGCACGCGGCTGGCCCGCCACCAGTCGTAGGGCGCAAGCGTCGCCGCCTCGGCCGACCAGCGGTAGAGGCCGGAGACGAAGCCGACCAGCCCGCCAACGAACGGAACACCACTGAAAAGGGACCAATGGTAGGTCTGCTGGAGGCCGTCCGTGGTCGCCACGTTCAACTGCTGGAAACGTTCCACGGCCTGCCGCCCGCCATCGAGATTCGATGCGCCGAGGAAGAGGAACGCGCCGAACAGTCCGCTGATGACGGCCGTGCGGCGTCTCGGCCGTATCCGCCGGGCGGTGCCCAGCAGCGAGCCTCTGGCCATCGCGACGAGGTTATGTACGGTCGAGAACGCGACCGTCGCCGCCAGCGCCGCATAGGTCGCGATCCCCAGGTTGAAACCCACCTCAGGCAGGATGCGTAGCGCCCGCATCGGAACGGACAGCAGGAACCATCCCATGTAGTAGTAGTTCATCGTGCCGCCGCTGAACCACGGGTCGTACGGGGGAAGCGTGGTCGAACGGGCGACGGCCGTCAGGTAAGCGAGCTCCATCGGCTTTTCGCCGCCCTGGTAGGGGTGCCAGA
>JANMTH010000333.1:0-5215 GCA_031390305.1 Thermoflexaceae bacterium | reverse complement strand
GCACGCGGGCGCCGACGACGAGGCGGTTCATGATGTCGCCGAGGGGGCCGAAGGGCAGGGCGTAGCTGACGATGTCGCGCATCTCGACGCCGCCGGGGACTTCGCGGAAGTGGTGCTCGTGGTGCCATATGCGGTAGGGGCCCGAGCGCTGTTCATCGACGAAGAACTGACGATCGGCGACGTGGGTGATCTCCGTGACCCAGCCGAGGGGGATGCCGAGGATTGGCTTTACCGTGTACGCGATGATCAGCCCCGGATGCATCGCCGCCGGGACTTCGCTGCGAATGTGGAAGCCCATGGAGGGGGGCGTGATGACCGCCAGGTTGCGCGGGTCACTGAAGAACGCCCACGCGTCCTCGAGTGAGAGGGGGACGCGTTGTGTGACGCTGAGCTGGTGCAAAGACATGCACCGATCGTAGGGCAGAGGCCGATGATGCGCGATGCGGGCTGCGCCGTTACTGGAGCCGGACGGCAGTCCCGGAGGCGGAGATCATGAGCATCTGGCCGCCTACGGTCTCGTAGTCGAGCTTGACGCCGATGACGGCGTCGGCGCCAAGTGCCGCGCCGCGCTCGGCCATCTCGGCGATCGCTGTCTCGCGTCCCTTGCGGAGCTCCTCTTCGTACTTGCCGGAGCGTCCGCCGACGATGTTGCGGAAGCCGGCGGCGATGTCCTTGAAGACGTTGATGCCGAGGATCGCTTCGCCCGCGACGACGCCGAGGTACTCCGAAACGGGCTTGCCCTCGATGCCGTTGGTCGTTGTGATGGTGACCGCCATAAAATTGCCTCCGTGCGATTGATTGCTTCGATTCTAGCGATTGAGGGCGCGTGCGTCTCCGCTCCAGCCATACGTGAAACTGTGTCATCCATAGTCCCAGACTATCTCTGGATGGTTTCTGATTCTCAACTTTGTGTGGCTCAACGCGCGCGCGCACCGGACGATGATAAGGAAGTAAAGCCAAGCTGAAGGAGCTTTTCCGCCTCATGATTCGTCGAATCGTCGCCTGCCCGTCCTGTCATCTTCACTTCCTCTCCGCCCGCCGCCAGACGTTCTGCCCTGGCTGCCACGTAATGGTGGAGCCGGAAGAGGTGACCCGCGGCTAGCTTCGGCGGAGGATCGCGCGCGTCAGGCCGGCCGGGCTCTCGATACTGGAGGGCCCGGCCTCACTGTTTCCGGCCCAGATGGCCTCGAACGGCCGAAGCCCGGCCGCGCCCGCGGCGGTGAGGTCGAGCCGATCACCAGAGACGAAGGCGCAGGCTCGGGGTTCGCGCTCGAGGAATGCCAGGCAGGCACCGATGCGCGTGGTAGCGTCCCACGGGTCGCCCGCGGGAGTGGCGGCGAGCACGGCAAGGAAGCGGTCGAGGCCGGTCGATTGCACCTGTTTGAGGGCGATGGCGTGCGGTTCACGCGAGACGGCGCCCATCTCGACGCGTTCGCCCCGGAGCTTGTCGAGCGCCATGCCAAGGCCGTCGTGGATTAGCAGGCGCTTCATCGCGCTTCGCCGGTACATTTCGGCGCAGAGCGTCTCGCAGCGGGCGCGGTCCTCTCCCGGTTGGAGGACGACATCGAGGGCGTGACGCCAGGGGCGGTTGCGGTATTCGAAGGCGAGCGGCGCGGCCTGTACGCGGCGCCCCGTTACGCTGATGACGGCCTCTTCCACGGCGTACTGCCAGGCACGGTCGCGCACGAGGAGCGTGTCGTCGAGATCGAAGATCACGGCTCGGAGAGCGCCGGGGCTACGCGCGGCGAAGGCCACGCCGGTTCAGACCTTCGCCTGGAAGGCTTCGACGGCCTGGCGGTACTCCTCGGGCGTGTTCAGGTCGAGCGTCCAAAGCGCATCGCCGGGGAGGTCCTGGATCTCCGTCCCGTGGGCGCGAAGGATGCCGCGGAGGCCGCCGGCCTCTTCGCTGGCTTCCAGCAGTTCGGCTCGTAGCCAGCCGGAAACGACAACGGGATGGCCGGAGTGGCCGTCATGTGAGGGCCGCGTCGCGGCGTACTTCGTGTCGTGTGCGGCGATGAGGGTCTTCAGGGCCGAAGCGGGACGTGGCTGATCGACGTTCACGATGAGGATGGACTCAGCGTCGCGGTTGACGGCCTTGGCGCCGATCCGGAGGGAGCCGGACCGGCCGGTGTGGTAGAGCGGATTGTTCATCACGCGGCAGTTGAGCGGCCGGATCGTGCGATGGACGGCGTCGGACTGGAAGCCGAGAACGACGACGACTTCATCGACGCCGGCGTCGTTCAGCTGGCGCACCTGGTAGCTGAGAAGCGATTCCGCGCCCCATTCCAGGAGCCCCTTGGGTTGCCCCATCCGCGTTGACATGCCGGCGGCGAGCACAATGCTGGAAATCATCTGGCGGTTTCCCCCGAAGCCCGAGTCTAGTCCCGGCGGGCCGAAGGGTGAAGCCGGCCGTTGCCGGGCTCAGGCGCGAAAGACGACTTCTCCGGCCTTCAGGACCAGCCTTACGCGCTGGAGGGCGGCCAGGTTCTGTGTGGGGTCTCCTTCGACGACGAGGAGGTCGGCGCGGTTGGCGGGCGCGATGACACCGCGGCCGGAGAGGCCGAGGAGCTCGGCGGCGCCGCTGGTGGCGAGCCGCAGGGCGGCTACCGGGGTGAGCGCACAAAGCTCGGCCATCACTTCCAGCCCTTCACCGAGCGCTTCGTGGGGTACGTTCGGAATGCCGCAATCGGTTGACATGAGGAGCGGGCAGCCAGCGGCGAGGATCTCGCGCATGACATAGGCGCGGCGTTGGCGGAGGCCGTCATCGGTCCAGCGGCGGTAGCCAACGGAGACGGTCGGCGAGACGATGATGCCCTTCGCGGCGATGGCCTTGACGACCTCCGGGTCGTAGTCGATGCCGCCTGGTCCGGTGAAGGAACAGTGCTCGATCGTATCCACGCCCGCTTGGACGGCGACGCGGATGCCCGCGGTCCCGTGGCAGTGTGCGGCCACTCGCCTGCGCAGCCGGTGGGCCTCTTCGACGCAGGCGCGGAGTTCATCGGCCGTGAATTGCGCGGCCAGGGTGTTCGTGCCACGGGTCATGTTGCCACCCGTCGCCATCACTTTGACCCAATCGACGCCCGCCTTGACGAGGCTGCGGACGGCCTTACGAACCTCGGCTTCACCGTCGGCTTCGCCGCCCATGAAGTGGCAGTGGCCGCCGGTGGTGGTGATCGGCGCTCCGGCGACGAGCAGGTCTGGGCCTGGCACGAGACCATCCCTGAAGGCGTCCCGGACTTCGATCGAGAGGGCCGTTGGCGCACCGAGGTCGCGGACGGTGGTGATGCCCGCATTGAGCATCCGGCGGCCGTGGAGGGCCATCCGGAGCGCCATCCGCGGAGGCGAATCGCTGTCGTAGACGGCGCGCCAATCGGCGGCCGCGTTGAAGCAGAGGTGCCCGTGGCCTTCGATCAGGCCGGGGATGACGGTGCAGCCAGAGATGTCGATCGTCTCGGTGGCGCCGGTCGCGCCGTCCGTGGCGGCGATGGCGCCGCCGCCGGTGACGACAACGGCCTCGCGTGAGGCTTCGGCGGAGCCGTCCCAGAGGCGTCCGCCACGGAGGGCAAGGGAGGGCACTAGCTGGCCACCGGCCGCTGGTCGCCGAGCGTGCTGGCGAGGCCGTACTCGGAGGTCAGGAGCTTGAGAATGTCACGCAGGACCGGGGAAACCGCTCGATTGCGGAGGACGTGCACGCCGACCTCGCGCTGCGCCGGCTGTTCCATGTCACGGATTTCGACGCGGGCAAGGGTTCCGGCCTCGATCTCGCGATCGACCGACATGACGGGGAGGATGGCGATGCCGAGGCCGGCCTCGACCATGTGCTTGGTCGTCTCCATCGAGTCCAGCTCCATGACGGATTCGGGGACGACGCCGACGCGGAGGAACATGCTGTAGATGAGGCTGTGGTAGCTCGAACTCCGTTCGAAGAAGAGGAAGGGCTCGCGGCCGGCCTCGATGACGGTCACCCGGCCCTTCTTCGCGAACGGGTGCTGTGGGGAGACGACGAGCGCGAGGTCGTCGTTGTAGAGGTGGACGGACTCGATCTCCGGGTGTTGGGTAAGCCGCGTGATGGCGACGTGGACATCGCCGGAGAGCAGCTTCTCGACGACCTCTTCGGTGTTGCCCGTGCTGAGGTTGATGTGGACGCGCGGCCGCGCTTCCCGAAACTTCTTGACGATCTTGGGGAGGACGTAGGTGGCGATGCTGGAACTGGCGCCGATGCGGATGTTTCCGACATCGCCGTGGCGGACGGCCTCGATGGCGTCGGCGCCCTCCTGGACGGCGGTGAGGGCGCGCTGGGCGTGTGGCATGAAGGCGCGTCCGGCGTCGGTGAGGGTGACGCTGCGGCCGGTCCGCTCGAAGAGCCTCTCTCCCAGCTCGCGTTCGAGCGCCTGGATGCGCGCCGTCACGGATGGCTGCGTGAGGAAGAGCGCTTCGGCGGCGCGGCTGAAGGAGCGATGGTGGGCGACCTGGAGGAAAGCTTCGAGTTGGGCGAGTTCGACAGTTTGCACGTAGTCCTCAGTGCCGGTTCTTCAGGAAGTCGGCGTTCACTTTGATGTAGCCGGTCCATTCGGCTGGCATGGAATCCTCGTGGAAGATGGCGGTCACCGGACAGGCCGTCTCGCAGGCGGCGCAATCGATGCAGCCATCGGGGTCGATATAGAACTGTGGCGCGTCGTCGCTGGAGTGGATGCAATCGACGGGACAGACGTCCACACAGGAGGCGTCCTTCACGCCGATGCACGGTTCGGTGATTACATACGGCATGGCAAGTGGGCTCCCGTTCTCAGAGTGGTTCGACTCCTCGCTTATATACCACGATGTCGCCCTGCACACGCGCCTGGCAGGCGAGGCGGAGACGTGGGTCCTCGATGGAGCGGGCGCCGCGTTGGCGGATGAGATTCAGGCGTTCGTAGCGGCCCATGCCGCTGAGCCGCCCGAGGCCGGAAACGACATCGAAGGCGCAGTTCGTGCATTCACCGTTCCTGGCGCAGCCGACTGGCCAGAAGTAGCCGTGGCGCTCGGCCGCGTCCATGACTGTTTCGCCTTCGGGCGCGTCGAACTCAATCCCGGATGGTTCCACTCGGATGCGAGGCACAAGTGAAGTGTAGCAGGCCGCCGGGCGACGCGAAGACGGTCCCAGGGACACGGCTCAGGCGCCGGCCGCTTTCGCCAATGCGCGGCCGAAGACTCCCGGGCTGGCGTAGCGTGAGGC
>JANMTH010000285.1:0-6961 GCA_031390305.1 Thermoflexaceae bacterium | reverse complement strand
GTCACGAAGCAACCGGGCGTCCTCGTCCGTCGCTTCGAACTCACCAAGAAGATCGGCTGGATGGGTGGGATCGAAAGCGACATTACCGACAACTTGGAGTGCAGCTAAGAGGACCTGTTCTTCGCCGTGGTCGGACTCCCGGGTCGGCGGCGGTGCGAGCAAGCAGTGAGTGATGGCAGTCTCGCGGAGCGTCTGACCAGCCTTCTCCGGTAGCCAATCAGGCCGTAGGCAGCCGGAAGCGGCCCGCGGCGTCGGCATGCAGCGTCTGAACATCGATCACCGCCTCCACCGGAAGCGGCCCGTAGATGTGGGGGAACAACTCGTCTCCGCCATCAAGGTTCTCCACGCGGATCTCGGCGGTGAGACGTTGGGGATCGATCGCCAGGAGGAGGAGCGTCGGCAGGCCCGCATAGACGAAGTCCGCGACGCGTTCCACCTGCTCAAGGTACGAGCCGTGGATGAACCCAACTTCGCCGAGCGTCTTCCCGCGGGTCGACCAGCGGTACTCGCCCCCGGCCTCTGCCTCGGCCCAGCAGTCTGCCGTCGTGAGATGGAAGATCGGCTGCATGGCCCGCATCCTATCAGCCGCGGCGGTGGTGAGGTGGTGCCGGACGCCGTAGCATGACGCCGGGAACCTCGGAGGGATCGCTCATGCCCGTCGATAGCTACAAGTACCTCCCCCGTTCGATGAAGACCATGTACGAAGCGACGCCGGAGATCGACGAGCCCTTCGTCTTCGAGCCGCTGCCAAAGCCGCTCGGCGAATGCACCATCGCCCTGTTGACCTCGGCGGGCATCTACCTGAAGGACTCCCAGGCGCCGTTCGACGAAGCCCGGGAGTGGCTCGAACCGACCTGGGGTGACCCCACCTTCCGCGTCATCCCTCGCGGTGCGCGCCAGGAACAGGTGGGCTGTTCCCACCTCCACATCAACCAGACCGACCTCCTCGAAGACGTCAACGTCGTCCTCCCGATCCGGGCCTTCAGCGCGCTCGAGCGCGAAGGCGTCATCGGCAGGCTCGCGGACAAGCACTACTCGTTCATGGGCTACCAGGAGCGCTCCCTGAACGACTGGCGAACGACCCAGGGCCCGGAGCTGGCCGCCCGCCTGAAGGACCAGCAGGTCGATGCTCTCCTCCTCGCCCCCACCTGACCGGATTGCTGCAGAAACGTGCCCGTGCTGGCGCGTATCGTCGAACTCAGCGGCGTCCCCACCGTCACCGTGACAATGAACCCGGACCTGGCGGCGAAGTTCCGCCTCTCGCGCATCGTCGGCGTCGAGTTCCCCTACGGCCACAGCTTCGGCATGCCACACGACGACGCGATGATGCTCGCCGTCGCCCGGACCGCGATGCGCGCGCTGGCGGAGGCGGACGCACCGGGCTACCGCCTCGATGTCGAGCCCGCGGAGCATCCCTGGCCGGTGCCCCTCGAAGTCGCCTACAAGTCGTGGCACCCGCCCCGGGCGAGCCCGATCGTAGCCGCGATGCTCAAGTCGCGGAGCACCTGATTGGTGACTCCCCTCGCCCAGCGCACTGGGAGAGGGGTCGGGGGTGAGGGGGAAGATGTCCTGACGTGAGCCCTCAATCCAGCGCCGCGTAGACCATCGCCCGCAGCTCGCGCCCCATGCTCGATGGCGCCAGGTTCAGGAGCTGCGTCATGAACACCACCGTCAGCTCCTCCATCGGATCAACCCAGAAGACCGTGCTTGCCGCCCCGCCCCAGGCGAACGCACCAGGCGATCCGGTGAGCTGCGTCGTCGCCAGATCGGTAACGACGGAGAAGCCAAGGCCGAAACCCGTGCCCGCCTGGAGCGCCGCCAACGCCGGCACCGAGGCCTGCGTCCCGAGATCCGTACCGGGCGGCAGGTGGTTCACCGTCATCAGCTCCAGCGTCTTGCGGCCGATAACCCGCGTCCCCTCCAGCGATCCTTCGTCCAGGAGCATTCGGCAGAAGCGAAGGTAGTCCTCCGTCGTTGAAACGAGGCCGCCACCCGGGGAGAACGAGGTGACGTCCCCGGTGTAGGCGCTCGTCTCCGGGTCGTCGAGCAGCTCCAACGGCCCGCCCGGCGCCATCGAATAGTTGGCCGCGAACCGCGCCTTCTTCTCCGCCGGGACGTTGAACGCCGTGTCCTCCATGCCCAACGGTTCGAAGATATGCTCACGGAAATAGACATCCAACGGCTGGCCCGAGATCACCTCCACCAGGTAGCCACAGACATCGGTGGAGACCGAGTAGTTCCAGTGGTCGCCGGGCGAAAACTCCAGCGGCAGCCCGGCCACCTGCAGGATCGTGTCCCTGAGCGTGCCCGTCGCGGCCGCGCCACCACCGATCTCCAGCTTCCGGTAGGCCGCATCGACGTTCGTGCGTTCGAGAAAGCCGTAGGTGAGGCCCGACTGGTGGGTGAGCACGTCCCGGACCGTCATCGGGCGATCGCATTGGCGCGTCATGAAGTTCGGGTGGTTCCCGGCCACGTACACGCGAAGGCCGGCGAACTCCGGGATGTACTTCTCCACGGGGTCTTCGAGGAGCACCTTTCCCTGCTCGAACAGCTGCATCAGCGCCACCGAAGTCACCGGCTTCGTCATCGAGTAGATCCGGACGATCGTGTCGTCGGTCACGGGCAGGTCGCGTTCCCGGTCGCGCAGACCGTACGAAGCGTAGTGGCCAAGCGCCTCGCCCCGCCAGATAGCGATCTGAATGAAGGGCAACTTGCCCGAATCGACCCAGCCCCTCAACGCGGCGTCAAGCCGCGCCAGGGGCTCGATGGTAAGGGCCGCCGCATCCGGGTCCGCCTGAAAACGTGTGCTCATAGCCGTCCTCCACGCGGGACTATACGGGTGCCGAGGCCGACGATCACCTGCCCCTCCGGGCGAAGCACGAACGAGGCCCCCGCCGCGGACGCGACGGGGCCTCGAAATGATCGTCCGGACGAAGGCTAGCGCCCGGGCAATCCACTGGTGGCCGGGAGAATCGGTGGCGCCGCTTTGCTGGAGGGGGCCGGGACCGATGAGCCCTCCACATCGACCTTCGGCAGCCAGTTCAGCCAGGCCGGCAGGTACCAGTTCCGGTCGCCGAGCAGCTCCATGCTCGCCGGCACCAGCACCGAACGGACGATCGTCGCGTCGATGAACACGGCCACCGCCAGGCCGAAGCCCATCTGCTGGAACGCCACCATCTGGCCCGAGGCGAACCCGCCGAAGACGGCGACCATGATCGCCGCCGCCCCGGTAATCATCCCCGCCGTGCTGCGGACACCGTAAGCCACGGATTCGGCGTTGTTGCCGGTGTGTTCGAACCGTTCGCGGATCCGCGTCAACAGGAAGACGTGGTAGTCCATCGAGAGGCCGAAGAGGGTCGCGAACATGAACAGCGGCACCCACGTCTCGATCCCTTCGACCTTCGAGAAGCCGAACAGTTCGTTGCCAACACCGTGTTGGAAGATGAGGACCATCAACCCGTATGCCGCTCCCACGGAAAGCAAGTTCATGATCATCGCTTTGATCGGTACGACGATGCTCCGGAAGACGACGAGGAGGATGATGAAACTGAGGCCGAGCACGAAGGCGAACACCGGAATCGTGTACCGCTCGATGAGGTCCGTGCCGTCGATCCCTTCGGCCGTCACCCCGGTCACGAAAATCCTGGCGCCGCTCTCCGCTGGCCGCACGCCGGGGACGTAGTCGTCCCGAAGCCGAAGGACGGCGTCGCGAGCCGCGTCTCCCTGCGGTTCGCCCGTCAACGGAACGGTGATCAACGCCAGGTTCTTCGCGTCATTCACCTGGACCGAGGGGACCCCGAAGGTCCCATCCTCTCCGAGCCGCTTCACCAGGCGGTCGATGGTCGCCTCTATCTCCGGCGTGGTGACGTCCGGGGCATCGACGACGATGCGCGTGGGGGCAAGGACGCCCGCGGAGAACTCCGTGTTCAGAATCTCGAAGGCCCGCCGCGCTTCGCTCTCCTCGGGCAACGAGCTGACGCCGGCCCAGCCGAGCGTGATCGTGGCGTAAGGCAGCGCCGCGCCGACCAGGAGGATAACGGAGACGGCCACGCTGATCACCGGGTGGCGCATCACGATCGCCGTCGTCCTGTCCCAGAAACTGCGCTCCGAAACGGACTTCCGGCCGAACCGGGGAAGGCGGATGGAGACACCGTTCACACGGTCGCCGAGGAGGCGAAGGACGGCCGGTAGAAGGGTCAGCGCGGCCACCACAGCCGCCGCGACCACCAGGACGGCGCCGACGCCCAGGCTCCGGAAGATGCTCTGGGGCACGATGATCATCCCGCAAAGGGCGACGATGACGGCGATCCCGCTGAAGAGCACGGCCCGGCTCGCCGTCGCCCCCGCCCGAACGATCGCGTCGTCACGGCTGAGGCCGTTGCGGCGCTCTTCGCGGAACCGCTGCGTGATGATCAGCGAGTAGTCGATCCCGACGGCGAGGCCCATCGTTGTCACGAAGTTGACCAGGAAGGTCGAAAGTTCGAACGCCTGGCCGAGGACCGCCGAGATGCCAAGGGCGACGATGATCGAAACGACGCCGAGGACGATCGGAATGCCGGCCGCCACGAGCGCCCCGAAGACGACCAGGAGGATGAGGAGCGCGGCCGGGATACCGAAGATCTCGGCCTTCTCCAGGTCCTGCTTCGAAGCTTCGGTGAAGGCGAAACTGGTGCTCGCGTCTCCGCCGGTGACGACCGTGAAGCCATCCTTGCCATCGAAGGGCTCGATCGCCGAGATCAGCGGTTTCGCATGGTCTTCCGCGTCCTTCAGCTCGCCGACGAGGGTTACGGGGATGATCGTCGTGCGGCCATCCTCCGAAACCAGCGAGGGGGCGCCCGCCTCGTAGGTGTTGGTGACGTTCGCCACGTCTTCCTTCAGCCCGCGGACGGCGCCGGTGACGGCTTCGACCACCTGCCGGTAGGCCGCGTCGTCCGCCGTCAGCCGATCGGATTGAACGACGATCGTCTCCTGCACCGGAAGCGTGCCGAAGAGGCGCTCCTCGAGCAGGTCGTTCCCGCGGATGGACTCGTTCGACTCGTACTGCTCAGCCGATGTGGTGAGCACGGAGCCGATCCGGGACGCGCCGACAAGGGCGAGGACAAGGGCCACGCCCCAGAGACCGACGACCGTCCAGGGTCGCCGGGTGCTGAAGCGGGCGAGGCGTTCGGGTGAGGGGAATACCGCCATGGTGGGCCTCCTAGAGTTTCAGTGATTTCTCGTTCACTTTAATGAACCTTCATTCACAATAGAAGACCGGGAGAGCCCCGGCAACCGCCATTTGGCGGAGATTGCCACCCGTCTGTGAACAACCCGACACAACGGCGAGTTGCATGGATGGACTGTTGTCACGATGATGACGCCCTGAATGGTCAATCATTCACGGTGCGGGCGGGCGCGCCAGCTAGAGGGGATGCCAGATGAGCAAGGTCACGCTCGAACATACCGAGGCGCGCAGGCGCGGGATTCTCGAATCCGCCGCGAGGGTCTTCTCCCGCAAAGGTATCCAGGCCGCGACGATGGCCGAAATCGCCGGCGACGCCGGCGTCTCGGCCGGGGCTATCTACCGCTACTTCCCGGGAAAGGAGGCGCTCGCCGCCGCCTGCCTCTCCGACAACGCCGAGGAGATGCTCGACGATTGGCGGCGCAAGGCCGAAGGCCCCGACGACGCCCTCTCCGTCTTCAACGAGATCGCCCGCCAATCGTTTGCCGAGATGGACGCGGCCGACGCGCCGGACCTTACGCGCCTGATGCTCGAGAACACGCTGACCGCCAGCCGCTCCGACGATCCGCTCCTCCGAGCCGCCATTCAGTCGCACCATGAGATCATCGTCGGCGGCCTCGAAGAGGCGCTGCGCAGGGTGCAGGATGCCGGCCTGCTCCCTGCCGTGATCCCCTCGTACGACCTCGCCTCAGCGCTCCTGGCGTTCTACATGGGTGCTCGCATGGCCCGCCTGCTTACACCCGAGACGGATACCGCCGCACAGCTTGAGGCCGTGCGAATGCTGATGGAGCTTTCCAGCGGCCGCACCGCCTGAGGCCCACCGTCTTCATGTCGACCCCAGGGATCTGGGAACCTCACGGCCGCCCACGCCCACGCTGCACCGGTTCGGGCCCGCCGATCTCTGGATACCCCGTCCCCTCTTCCACCTCGTCCGCCAGCCGCCGTCCAGCGATGCCGAACCCGATCCCCACGATGGCGAGAAACGCCCCCAGCGCCGACACCGTCAGGAAGTTCCGGATCGGGACAGCGAAGGCCGAGGAGATGACTCCGCCGAGGTCGTCTCCGAAGGCCTCGCCGCCCCAGATCTGGCCCGCTACCCGATCCGCGATCAGGAAGACGGCCAGGCCCGGGAGGGCCCCGGCTGCGATAGCCAGTCCGAGCACCTTCACCCGCCCGAAGCCCCGGTTCCCGAGCAACACGGCCAGGGCGGCGGCCGCCGTCAGCGCGCCGAGCACCAGCGAAGCCATCGTCGCCCGGGCATGGGTCGTGCCCGAAATCCCTCCCGCGATGGACCTGAGGAGCCCCTCCTGGCTGAACGTCCCGATCGTCTGGCTGTCCTCGCGGTCGAAGGCGTCGAATCCGTCCTGGTAGACGAGGGCCGACGACCGGCTGAGGATAACATCACGCAATTCCGCATCCGACAACCCCAGTACCTCGTCCCGCCCGAGCCGCACATCCAGCGGGTAGCCAGGGATAGCAAACGTCGCCTCGTTGGTAGCGCTCGCGGCCAGGCGGAGCGACGGCGCGTGCTCGGCGATGACGAGGTCGATCTCCGTGAGTGTCGCCACCCCGTCCTCGATCACGGTCCGCGCGTGGCCTTCGTCGCTCAGCTGGCGCAGGCTGATCGCCGTGATCAACAGGAAAACCAGGATCGCGAGGAGGAAGCCGTAGAACGCATGGCGCCCGTCGTTGAGCGGTGGAGCGTTCTCTACCAGCCGTTCACGGCGGGTCGTCGGTGGC